>JBBRVM010000276.1:0-5518 GCA_038246865.1 Burkholderiales bacterium | reverse complement strand
GATGCCGTGGTTGAGCTGGGCGTATGCACAAGCTACGGCAGCCTAGATTCGGTCATGTTCAAAATCCGAACCTACAACCAGATCTCCGTTAAAGGCCTGGAGCGCTTCCCGCGTGGCGCATATGAGGTCGCAAGCGATATCGGCAGCCCCGACGCCTTCCTGTTGCGCAGTCAGAAGTTGCAGGGTGTTGTGGTGCCCGGCTCGTTGCTCGCAGCGGCGCGTGCAGGGGCTGGCGTCAACAACATCCCGGTCGCGGAGTACGGCAAACTCGGCGTGGTGGTGTTCAACACGCCGGGGGCGAACGCCAACGCGGTGAAAGAGCTTGTGATGGCAGGCATGCTGCTCGCAACGCGGGGCATTTTGCCCGGCATGGCGTATGTCAATTCGCTGACGCACATGAGCGATGCAGCGGAAATGGCTGCGCTGCTGGAGAAAGAAAAATCGCGCTTTGCGGGTGGCGAAATCAAGGGCAAGACGCTGGGGATTGTGGGTCTCGGCGCGATTGGTTCGCTGGTGGCCGACATGGGGTTAGCCATGGGCATGAAAGTCGCGGGTTTCGATCCCGCGCTGTCAATTGACGCAGCATGGCGGTTGTCGAACGAGGTGCAGCGGGCGGAGAATCTGACAGCGCTGTTGATGCGTTCCGATTATGTTTCGATCCATGTGCCGGCGATGGAAGCGACTCATCACTTGATCAACGACGCTGCGTTAACCGCAATGAAAACCGGTGCGGTGCTCCTGAATTTCGCGCGCGAGAGCATCGTCGATTCAGAGGCGGTGCTTCGCAGTCTGAATAGCGGAAAGCTCGGCAAATACGTTTGCGACTTCCCCGAACCTGCAATGCTGGGTCAAGCGAATGTGATAGCTATGCCGCACATCGGCGCGAGCACCGAAGAATCGGAAGAAAACTGCGCGGTGATGGCTGCTGGCCAGCTCATGGACTATCTGGAAAACGGCAACATTCACAACTCGGTCAATATGCCCAGCGTTAGTATGGG
The DNA here is from genome assembly GCA_038246865.1 of Burkholderiales bacterium. Taxonomy (GTDB): domain Bacteria; phylum Pseudomonadota; class Gammaproteobacteria; order Burkholderiales; family Casimicrobiaceae; genus Casimicrobium. Next base: position 4,520 of record JBBRVM010000276.1, on the reverse strand, counting down.
CCGAGCCGCCGGTACGTCGCGCATCACGTTTGCGAACGACAATGTATCCGGTGTGTTGGGTCATGTGCTCTCCGTTCTGGCGGACCACAAAGTCAACGTGGTCGACATGATCAACAAGAGCCGTGGCGAGCTGGCGTTCAATATCATCGATGTCGAATCAGCCCCCGCTGCGAGCGTGGTTGAGGCCATTGCTTTGGTGGATCACGTGATTCGAGTGCGAGTGATCTGATTTGCAGGAGCGGCTCTGCCGCGAAAAGCGCGTCGCCAACCCGTCCTGCGATAGCCCCTCCGGTCGCGGTTCGCCTTTGGTCCTGAGCTTGCCGAAGGGCGCTCCCACAAGGATAGTGGCCTGCGTCAGAGATAATTACAAGTTAATTCAAACAATACCGGTTCCCAATCATGGCAGTCCAATGCGGCATCGTCGGTCTTCCGAACGTCGGCAAATCCACGCTTTTCAATGCGCTCACCAAGGCCGGTATCGCCGCCGAGAACTATCCGTTCTGCACCATCGAGCCGAACGTTGGCATCGTGGAAGTACCCGACTCGCGCCTCGCGCAGTTGTCCGAAATCGTGAAGCCGCAGCGCATCGTTCCGGCTTCGGTCGAGTTCGTCGACATCGCCGGTTTGGTCAAAGGCGCGTCTACGGGCGAAGGCCTCGGCAACCAGTTCCTCGCCAACATCCGCGAGTGCGACGCTACGGCCCACGTCGTGCGCTGCTTTGACGACGACAATGTGATTCACGTTGCGGGTAAGGTCTCACCGATCGATGACATCGAAGTCATCAACACCGAGTTGGCGCTCGCCGATCTGGCGAGTGTGGAGAAAGCGACGCATCGTTTTAACAAGCTCTCGCGTTCGACCGGTGGCGACAAAGAGGCAATGAAGATGCTGCCACTTCTGGAGAAATGCCAGAAGGTGCTGGATCAGGGGCGCGCCGTGCGTTCACTCGATCTCGATGATGAAGAAAAAGCGCTGGTGAAACAGCTCTTCCTGATCACGTCGAAACCCACGATGTACGTCGCCAACGTGGCGGATGCAAACGATCTGGCGCACAACGCGCACTACCAGGCAGTGCTTGCTTATGCCGCTAAAGAAAAGGCACCGGTCGTCGCCGTTTGCGCGAACATGGAAGCCGAAATCGGCGACATGGATGATGCCGACAAGATGGAATTCCTCAAAGACCTGGGTCTCGAAGAGCCCGGTTTGAATCGCGTGATTCGTGCGGGTTACGGACTGCTCGGATTGCAAACCTACTTCACTGCGGGCGTGAAAGAAGTGCGTGCCTGGACCATCCACAAAGGCGACACGGCGCCGCAAGCCGCTGGCGTGATTCACACTGATTTTGAAAAAGGCTTCATCCGCGCACAGACGATTGGCTTTGATGACTTCATCAAGTACAAGGGTGAACACGGCTCAAAAGAAGCCGGAAAAATGATCGCGCAGGGCAAGGAATACGTCGTGAAAGACGGCGACGTCCTGGAGTTCCTGTTTAACGTGTAGAGCGGGCTTTTGAGGCACCTCGTCAAGTATTTAGTCGGAGTGCCTCCGAGATTTGCTTGAACACAGGCTCCCAACGCCTCGACTCATCCTGTCTGAACAGGCGCATTGTGGGTGACCATACGCAATTCTCGCCGGTGATTCCATAGCGCCAGTCGCCCGCATGGCGTAGCAAGACCCACGTTTTCGCTCCCAGCGCCGCAGCCAGATGCGCAGCACCGGTGTCGATCGTGATGACCAGATCAAGCGCGTCAATCAGAGCTGCCATTTGCGTGAACTCTATGGTGTCGGCAGTCCAGTCGATCAGGTTAGCAGCCCCCAGAGGGGGCGCGCCGTGCTGCAATGACACCCACATGATTTCGGGATGCGCTTCGACGAAGCGCCGCATCAGGCGCGGCGGGATGGAGCGGTCGGCCATCTGGTTGTCCTGCCCGGCAAGTTGCCCTTGCCAGACGATACCGACACGCGAACGCGTTTTTTCTTCGATACCTGCGCGGCGAAGTGAGACTTCATCCAGACGACGGTCCCACGCTGATACTTCTGAAGCTTGCGTCTCAAAAAATCTCGCGGGCGCAGGCAGGTTTGCGAGCGTAATTCCGAGGGCGGACGGCAGCGACCATAGCGCGGCCCAGAAGTCGAAGGCCATCGTCTCATGCTCGCCCACCGCGATGACTTTCACATCGGGAAACGACTGCCGCATCAGTGCAATCTGCGAAGCTTGTAAGGCGAGCGTCACCGTCTGGCCCCGCGCCACCACCAGCGGCACAAACCGGGCAAACATGAAGGTATCGCCGAGGCCCTGCTCACACATCAAGAGGATCGATTGACCGTCAGCGGCTTCACCGCGCCAGATCGGTGTGTTCGCCGGAATCTTTCCGCTCGGCTGCGTTTGCGGGAACTGCAAACGCATTTCGTAATCGGCAAATCCGAGCCCGTAGTCACCTTTTGCCAGCAATGAAAATGTGCGATTCCAGCGCGCGTAATCGAAGCCGGGCGCGAGTTCGAGCGCTTTGTCGAACGCCGCTATCGAGCCATCGATATCGTTCATCGAGCGCAAATTGAAGCCCAGATTGTTGAGCGCACCGAGATGTTTTTCGTCCAGTGCCAGCGCACGCTCCGCAGCCCAGCGCCCTTCGTCGTAGCGACCCGAAGTCCACGCTGCGGCGCTCATGTTGCTGAAAAATTCGGGCTCCTGATCGGCCTGTTTGACCGAGCGCCAGATCAGCTCCAGACCGACTGACGGTTGGCCCGCCTGATACTGCGAGAGGCCGGCAAAGTGCAGTGCGGTGGCGTTCTCTGGCTCCTGTTGCAGGATGCGGGCGTAGCGTTCGACGGCGTATTGCACGTCGCCCTGTTCGTGATGCTGCAATGCGTCAGCGAGGACTTCATCCACTAGATGCTTGGCAGGCGTTGCGGGAGATGCGCCCAGCTTGCCGTGACAATCCTTGTAGCGCTTGCCGCTGGCGCAGGGACAGGGGTCGTTGCGTGATGCGGGCGGTTTGAATTGGGGGGCAGCAGTGACCGACATGGCGCTTTTCAGGGCCTCCAGTCGTACGCGTAAATCAAGCGCGGCGGGGTCATGCGGCAACGTGGCCAGCCGTCGTACAACAAATTCACGTGCAGCGTCAATGCGCTTCAGATCGACGAGGTTCTTTGTTAGCGCGCCGAATCCCAGGCCTTCGACAATCGCCTCCGGCGCGGTGCGTGCGAACACGGTCAATTCTTCGTCCGTCAGCACTTGCCAGAAATTGAACACACCGTGAAAGCCAAGTGTCGGCCCTACGGGACGACTCACGTCAAAGGCAAACCGATCAGCCACACGCTCATCGGCAAACACAATCGCGTATTTCGTTTCGAGAAAATCGCGGTGGCGAACGCAAATGGCCTCATCTTCATTTTCATCTGCATTCAGTGTGATTTCCGGATCGGTGAGTGCATTGAGCAAACGTTTTGAGCGCAGTGAAAATCCGCCGTTACCCACGCGAAACTCGCCCGCTACATGCGGCCACTTTGCGCCCATGTAGTCATAGTTCCAGAACTCGCGGGCCCATTGGCTGCCATCGATGACAAAGCCGTCCCACTGCACGACCAGTGCGTAATCGGTCGTGATGTAGTTTGCAAGCTCCTTGACCATGAACTGCGAGTACGCGGCGCGAGAACGGATCGGAGCGATGGCAACGACCTCACTACCCTCGTGCGCAATTTGTGCGTCGGTGAGCAACAGCACGCGCGCAACCGGCAGCAGAGCCGCAGAGCGGGCGAGGGCGGTGGCCGACAGGTGTGCGTACGCGCAGTCGACGGCGACGAGCGTGATGGCATCACGTGTATTCATGCGCTCCCCGAAAACATCCCATTACTTCAATCCTTCGTAAAGCAACCGCACCCCCAGCAAAAACAGACACGCCAGCGTGACGCGGCGAAAGATCACATCGTTGATCACGTTGTTAAGCCGCACGCCAAGCCACACACCGATCGGGGCGAACGGCATCAATACCAGTGCGGTGCCCAGGTTGGTCAAACTGAGCTGTCCGAGGATCGCGAATGGAATGATCTTGACCGCATTGACCACGGTGAAAAATACAATCGTGACGGCCATGAATTGCATGCGATCCAGACCTTTGGGCCACAGATAAATGGTGATGGGCGGGCCACCAGCGTGTGCCAGTGTGGAAGTGAAGCCGGACAGCCCGCACCACAGCCACGGACGGATTGCTTCCGGTAACCATGATTTCAGGTTGCGCGGTCCGGGCACCAGTTGATACAGCGAAAACGCGACCGAGATCGCGCCGAGCAAAGCCTTGGTCGTGTTCACGGACAAGCTGCCAAAACTGAGTGCGCCGATGATGATGCCGAGGATGGCGGGCAGCATCATGTGCTTCACGCTTGCCCAGTCCCACTGCCCGCGATAGGCGCGCAAACCGAGTAAATCCATCACGCAGAGAATCGGCAGCATGATGCCCGCTGCGACGCCCGGCGCGATGACCTGACTCATCATCGGCACCGCAACGCCGCCGACCCCCGCG
>JBBRVM010000275.1:0-5561 GCA_038246865.1 Burkholderiales bacterium | reverse complement strand
GACGAGCATCGTGCACGGTGACTACCGCCTCGACAATGTGATTTTTCATTCAACCGAGCCACGCATTTTGGCCGTCCTCGATTGGGAACTCTCGACGCTTGGGCATCCGCTGGCCGACTTCGCCTATCACTGCATGACGTGGTATTTGCCACCCGGTGCTGGGCGCGGACTCGGCAGTGTTGATCTCACGGGCAGCGGAATTCCGAAGGTTCAGGATTACATCGCGCGCTATTGCGAGCGAACCGGACGTCAGGACGGCATCCCCAATTTTGAGTTCTACATGGCCTACAACCTATTCCGTATGGCGGGCATTTTGCAGGGCATCATGAAGCGTGTCGTTGACGGCACAGCGGCAAGCGCGCAGGCCGTGGCGATGGGCAAATCAGCACGACCGATTGCCGAGCAAGGCTGGCTTGTGGCACAACAGATTCGATAACGAAGGAGCGAGACAATGGATTTCCAGCACAGCGATAAAGTCAAACACTATCAGGCAGAACTACTGCGTTTTTTTGATCAGTACATTTATCCAAACGAGCATCGCTACGAGCAGGATGTTGCAGACAATACGGCGGCGGGCAAGCGTTGGACGCCGACCAACATTATTGAAGAATTGAAACCGCTCGCGCGCAAAGCCGGGCTGTGGAATCTGTTCTGTCCGCACCCAGAATATGGTGCCGGTTTGAACAATATGGAATACGCCCCGCTCGCCGAGATCACGGGCCGCGTGCCATGGGCACCGGAAGTTTTCAACTGCTCCGCACCCGACACCGGCAACATGGAAACCATCATCCAGTACGCCAGCGCCGAGAAAAAGGCCGAGTGGTTGCCGCGCCTGCTCGAGGGCGAAATTCGTTCCGCGTTCGCGATGACCGAACCGGGCGTTGCCTCGAGCGACGCCACCAACATTGAGACCTCGATCATCCGCCATGGTGACGATTACGTGATCAATGGCCGAAAGTGGTGGATCTCCGGCGCAGGCGATCCGCGCTGCGCGGTGTACATCGTGATGGGCAAGAGCGACACGTCCGCCCCAAAGCATTTGCAGCAATCGATGATTCTGGTACCCGCCGACACGCCCGGCGTGAAGGTGGTACGTCCGCTCACGGTGTTTGGCTACGACGACGCGCCGCATGGTCATTGCGAAATGACGTTCGTAAACGTGCGGGTGCCAGCGGCCAACATGCTGCTCGGCGAAGGTCGCGGATTTGAGATCGCGCAAGGCCGCCTCGGGCCGGGCCGAATTCACCACTGCATGCGCCTGATCGGCTTGTCCGAGCGCGCGCTGGAGCTCATGTGTAAACGCCTCACACAGCGCGTCGCCTTCGGCAAACCGATCGCTGCGCAAACGGTCTGGCACGAGCGCATCGGCGAAGCCCGCTGCATGATCGATCAGGCTCGTTTGCTTACCCTGAACGCCGCGTGGATGATGGACGTCGCAGGCAACAAAGTTGCTAAACAAAATATCGCCATGATCAAGGTCGTCGCGCCAAATGTGGCCTGTCAGGTCATCGACTGGGCGATGCAGGCGCACGGCGGTGGCGGCATGAGCGGCGATTTCCCGCTCGCGTATGCGTACACGGCGGCGCGCACGCTACGCTTTGCGGATGGCCCGGATGAAGTGCATCGTGCGGCAATTGCCAAGCAGGAACTGGGGAAATACGTTTCGCGCTGAGTTCTTGCGACAGGCAATGCGAAGGGATTTGCAAATACTGTAAATACGTACATAATTCGCGCAGTGCAACCCTTTGCTGTTGCTCTAGAAAGCGTGAATCATGAGCATCAAAGATTGGCCCGCCGACGACCGCCCGCGCGAGAAATTGCTGGCGCTGGGCGCGGATGCACTAAGTGACGCTGAGTTACTGGCCATCTTTTTGCGGGTTGGCGTGACCGGTAAAAGTGCGGTGGAACTTGCGCGCGAACTTCTGCAGCGCTTCGGCTCCGTTGCGGGCATCGTTGCCGCGCCGCGCGATGAATTTTGCGCGGTGCACGGGATGGGAGAGGCGAAATTCGTCCAGTTTCAGGCCAGTATCGAACTGGCGCGACGTGCGCTGGCGAGCGCCATGAGCGAGCGACCGATGCTCAATACGCCAGACATCGTGAAGGATTACCTTCGCCTTTCCCTCGGACATGAGCGCGTGGAAGTGTTCGTGGCGCTCTGGCTTGACGCACAGCATCGCCTGCTTGAAATGCAGGTACTGTTTCGCGGTACGCTCACGCAGACGAGTGTTTATCCACGCGAAGTGGTGCGCGCTGCGCTGTCAAAAAACGCAGCGGCTGTGATCCTTGCGCACAACCATCCGTCCGGCTCGACCGCGCCCAGTCAGGCGGACCGCTCGTTGACTCAGGTGCTCAAGAGTGCGCTGGCGCTCGTCGATGTGACCGTGCTCGATCATTGCATCGTAGGGCGCGGTGAGACCCATTCTGCGGTGCGCTCGATGGCGATGATGGGGGACATGTAGCACTATCAGCTTTTTCGTTGAACGTCGGCTGCTTCTGGGTTAGCGCAGAGAAACGCAACTTATTGACTGTCAAACTTTTCTACCACTAGCCCCTATGCAGTGGTCTTTTCAGATAAAAACTGTTGGTGGCGACGGCCCAAAAACGCGTCAGAATCCGCCGACGCGACTTTCGGGCTGCCTGCACCTTCACGTCCCCCCTGAGTCGCTCGGCGCTGCGTGAATTCCGACTGCCTCGTAGCATTCATGGCATTCAGCTTTTCCGGATCGACAATCCTGCACAACGGGGCGCCTCGCCCGTGACCATGAACAGCCACCGCAGCCTCGCTCGTGTGCCGATCACGCCGTACACATTGCCTTCCAGTGAATGTCTGGCGTACAACAAAATCACCTGGCAGCTGTCTTCAGAGCGCGTCGTGCTTCTGGTGCATGACATGCAAAACTATTGGCTCGACTTGTTTGAGGACACGGCGTCGGTCGTCACCCATGTGGCGCGCTTGTTAAAGCTGTTTCGTGTTGCCAAACTGCCCGTCATGTATTGCCGCGGCGAGCGGGCGCAGACCCGGCTCGAGCGTGGACTCGGCTTGACCGTTTGGGGCGACGGCCTGAATGCCGCGCACGTCCCCGAGCACGGTACCCGACCCTGAATGGTATGTGATTGAAAAGTCACGCCACAGGGCCTTCTTCAAAACCCCGCTTGAAGAACTTCTGCGCAAGATGAACCGCGATCAGGTGATCGTGTGCGGCGTGTTTGCGCATCACGACGTGATGGTCTCGACCATCGAGGGGTACATGCGCAATTTTCAGATGACGCTGGTCGCCGATGCGTTGAGTGACTACAGCGAGGACGAACATCGCTTTGCGCTGAAGTACGTCGCACAGATGTGCGGCTCGATCAGCATTGTTGAGGGAATTGAGCGGGCACTTTTCGCGACGACCGCCTAAGCAACGCTACTTTGGAATCCCGTCATTTGACAACTGATCGGCCCGATCATTGCCCGGATCTCCTGAGTGCCCTTTGACCCAACGCCACTCAACGTGATGTGAGGCATTGAGTTCATCGAGCGCCTGCCACAGGTCCGCATTTTTCACAGGTGCCTTCGCCGCCGTGCGCCAGCCGTTGCGCTTCCAGCCGTGAATCCAGGTATCGATGCCCTGCTTCACGTAGTTTGAATCGGTGATAAGCCGAACGCGGCTTTTGCGTTTAAGCGCACGCAGCGCCTCAATCGCCGCCATCAGCTCCATGCGATTGTTGGTGGTCAAACGTTCTCCGCCGCACAACTCGCGGCGGTGCTCGCCCGCGATCATGAGCACCCCCCAACCGCCAGGGCCCGGATTGCCTTTGCAGGCACCGTCAGTATAGACAATGATTTCAGGTTCCGGCATTTACTTCTTTTCCGTCTGAGGCATATCGATCTCGGTGTGCGCCCGTGTGGGGGCCATAGCGGCGGCGCGTTTACGTCGTCCAGCGCGCACCCATGCGGGTTTGATTAAACGAACGCCTGCAACTCGCTTCACTGCATGCAAAAAATATACACCGCCCGCAAACGGCCACCAGCTGTCGCCCGCGCGTTCAAGTCCCGCGAGGCGCTGCAGCGTCTTCTCGTTTTGCGCCGGCAAATTGAAGCAATCGAGCTGCGCATCAACCAGATCGAATCCCAGCAGCGTGAGCCAGTCCTTTGCGCGCGATAACGAAATAAATTCGCCGCCCCACGGCCCTCGTCGGTCACGACCAAAATAGCGTTTCACACCGAACAGCGAGTACGGATTGAAGCCCGAAATCAACAGCCGCCCCTCAGGCCGCAACACGCGAAACGCCTCGCGCAACACCTCATGCGGCAGCGCCTGAAACTCCAGCGTGTGCGGCAACACAACAACATCAAACTGATTCTCGGCGAACGGCAATTGATCCGGCTCAGCGAGCAAAGGTGCCGCCGTGTCCCACGCCAAAGTGAACTTGTGCGTCACGCGACTGGTCTGTAGGAGGGGCACCGTCGCCGCACCCATTTGCAACGCATAAAATCCAAACAGATCAGGCAGTACACGGTCGTAAATCGCCTGTTCGCGCGCGACAACATAATGACCGAGCGGTGTATCAAGCCACTCGTCAAAAGTCTCCACGTCAGTCGGTAAGGTCGAAGAGTCCAATGTCTACCAAAAATTCGATGCTTGAAATTGTGCCGATTCCGGCGTTTGCCGACAACTATATCTGGGCGATGCTGAGCGACGATCATTGTGTGGTGGTTGATCCCGGTGACGCGGCACCCGTGTTCGCATTTTTGGCGGGCCGCAATCTGACGTTAGACGCGATACTACTTACCCATCACCATGCTGATCACGTGGGCGGTGTGGCGGCGCTCACCGCGCGCTGGCCTGTGCCTGTGTACGGACCCGCAGCCGAAAATATCGAGGGGGTGACGCACGCGCTGCGCGAAAGCGATCAGGTCGCGCTGCCCTATTTCGTTGATGAACCCTTTCGCGTGATGGAGGTGCCCGGTCACACGAGCGGACACATCGCGTATGTGAGTGGTGACGTTCTGTTTTGTGGCGACACATTGTTCGCGGCGGGTTGCGGTCGACTCTTTGAAGGAACGGCGCTGCAATTGCACACCTCGCTCATGCGATTGGCGGCGTTGCCAGTCACAACGCGCGTCTTTTGCACGCATGAATACACGTTGTCGAATCTGCGTTTCGCGCTTGCTGTGGACGGCGATAACAGCGCGCTGGTCGAGCGCAGCTTTGTCGAGCAGGAGCGGCGCTCACGTAATGCGCCGACGCTGCCATCGAGTATTGCAATAGAACGTGCAACCAATCCGTTTTTGCGTTGTGCGGAAGCGGCGTTGCTGGAAAGTGCCCGACGTCACGCGGAAAGCCCGCCTGGTAGCACGACCTTGCGATCACCCGAATTGTCAAACCCGACCGACGTGTTTGCAGTGTTGCGACAATGGAAAAATGACTATCGCGGATAGTCTGTTTTGCTGCGCTTCATTTCATTTGACCTTGGCTCGCCAATTGAGTAGCATCGCGCGAGATTTAGGGTTAGCTCACGCGCGCTTGATTGATTCATCAATCGGGCTCGTTAATCCACTGACCGGCACTTTTTTT
>JBBRVM010000274.1:0-5578 GCA_038246865.1 Burkholderiales bacterium | reverse complement strand
TGCGTTGAAAGAATTGTGGAATCGAGGCAATCTCGTGCCAGGTACCGAGGTATCTGCTGACCTCAAACGATTCGACGGGCTTGACGTCGAACGCGTTTGCAACAGACATCGATAACGATGACGCCAGCAACGCCAACGCTAGCGGAAACACTTTCACTGGGCTAAACCCACTCGCTCTGACCGCCACGCCGTGCTTGACTCGCATGATCAGCGGTGTTGAGCGCGTGCGGCCTAGTAGCCGGTGGACGGCTTCGGAACGTCGCCTGCCGCAGGCTCAACGAGCGAAGCGGCAATATACGACTTGGCAGCTTGCGCAAGGTAGACGCCCTCGTGGGACAGTGTGATCATCTGAAAACCTTGTTTGCGGCGAATTGCGCCGACCTGGCCGCTCGCGCAAAAGATGCCCGCAAGCTTCTCATGCGCCTTGGCTCGGGCAAGGATATGCGCAATGGTGTCGATGCAGCGCTGATCGGTCAAATCGGTGCCGGGGCGTGCGCCCAACACCAGCGCTAAATCGGCGGGTCCGATGTAGATACCGTCAAGCCCAGGGGTGGCGAGGATATCGTCGAGGTTCTTGATACCGTCGAGCGTTTCAATCATCGCCAAAACGACGATCTCGTCATTGGCGTGATCAAAATAATCTGCGCCGCCATAAAGCAGACCGCGCGCTGGCCCAAAGCTGCGCATGCCGACTGGCGCGTAGCGACAAGCAGCAACCAGACGCTCGGCCTCTGCCCGATTATTGATCATCGGACAAATGACCCCATACGCCCCCGCATCAAGCAGATGCATGATGATCGCAGTGTCGTTCCAGGGCGCTCGCACGATCGGCACGGTGGGCGTTGCCGAAAGCGCCTGCAACATGGGCATCGCCTGCGCGAAATCGAACATACCGTGCTGCATGTCGACGGTGACACTATCAAAACCAGCATGGCCTAGCAATTCGGCCGAATACGACGAGCCAAGTGCGCACCAACCGTTGGTGGTGCAATCACCGCGCAGCATTTTTTCTTTAAGCGTGTTTTTTTTCATAACCGTATTTGACGAAAGCAAATCTCATTATGGACTACGCATGCGTTGCTGACACGCGTCACGTCCCGGTTTCACCGTGACGCGGCGCGCATCAGTTGCGGCCGATTAGTCCAGCTTCATCAGGAACGGGATTTCGACGTCATACTTGTCGCCCTCACCCTTGGTCCTGCAGGCCGAGTCCGTCAGTGCAGTGGCAAATGTCCGCTGCACCGCATTACGCAAACTACCGGGGGTAATGTTGCCCGCGCGCACATTGCTGAAGGTCCCGTCGGCGTTCACGGTTGCGATGATCGTACCCTCGATTCGATCCACACCAGCCTTGTTCATCTCGCGCGCCGGAGGCGAGTCAGGACGACAGGGCTGTGGCAATGAAGCGATACCAATCCTGGTCACAGCAGGCCTTGGAGCCGGTGGTGCCGCCACAGGTGCTGGCGGTGCTGGCGGTGCTGGTGGCACTGGCGGCGCGATTTTGTACTCAGCTTTCGGTGGCTCTGAGGTGGTCGTGATAGACGGCGTAGCGGGCGCAGCAACCACAACTTCAACCGGCGGCACATACGGTGGCGGCGGTGCAGCGGGCGGTGGCGGTGGCAGATTCGGCGTCTTCGGTGGCGGTGGAGGCGGCGGTGGAGGCGGCGGTGGTGGTGGAAGTTTGATTTCCTCCACAATCTTTGCTTCCAGCGGCTTCTTGATGACATCCACGGCTTTGCGCGCGAGGCCAGTGACCAGCGCGTAAACGATGAATATGTGCAAAGCGATCACGACGGCTACAGCCACCATTCGCTTGTTCGATTGCTTCGGGTTGTAGGAATAATCCATGCGAGATAAGCGCTTTCTTGAACGTCTGGTGCTTACAGCACGCGCTTAAAGGAATTGCTCATGACCGAGGATGCCCATCTTGACCAGTCCGGCGCGTTGCGACGCCGCCATGACATAGGCCACGATCTCATACCTGGCGAGCTTGTTTGGTCGCAGATGAATCTCCGGCTGCGTGGGAAGTGCCGCAGCAGCGACCATCTTGGCCTGAAGTTCATTCCTGTCCGCGACCATTGCGCCATTCCAGAATATTTGGCTGGCCTCGTTGATATCGATCTTGACGATCTCCGGCTCAATCGGTGGCTTCACATTCGAGGCCGGTGGCATGTTCATGTTGACCGAGTGCAGCTGGATCGGAATGGTGATGATGAACATGATGAGTAGCACGAGCATCACGTCAATGAGCGGTGTCGTGTTCATGTCGACCAGCATATCGCCGTCGCTACTGTTGTTGCCTACGTTCATGCTCATGAGAGGCTCCTTGGCGCTACTTTGAGCGTGACCATGATGAGGATTTTTGTCATGGTTATTCTCTCGCGGCGGGTTCGGTCAGGAACGCGATTTTGGAGATACCGGCCGAGCGGCAGGCAAAGATGACGCGACCTACACCGTCGTATGTCGCCGTCAAGTCACCGCGAATATGAACCTCGGGTTGCGGATCCATCTTGGAGACTTTTTTCAGGCGATCCGTCAAATCGCGGATGTCCCGGATCGGCGTGTCATACATAAACATCTTGCTGTCTGCGTTGACAGAGATCACGATGTTTTCTGGTTTCGATTCTCGAATCTGTATCTCTTCCTTCGGAAGCTGCAGTTTGATCGAGGTGGTGACCACTGGAATGGTGATCAGGAAGATGATCAGGAGCACCAGCATCACGTCCACTAGGGGCGTGGTGTTGATGCTGGAGTTGATCTGGTCTTCGTCGCTGCTACTACCTACGTTCATGCCCATGATTCAGGCTCCGATCGCGCGGGTGGTGCCGGTCTATCGCTTGCCGCCTGCGGCCGCCGCAGCCGAGCCGATCAACACCGAGTGCAGATCTGAGCCAAAGTTGCGAATCTTTTCGAGCGTGGTTTTGTTCTTGCGTACGATCAGGTTGTAGCCAAGCACCGCGGGTACCGCAACGGCGAGACCGATAGCGGTCATGATAAGCGCTTCACCCACGGGGCCTGCGACTTTGTCGATCGAGGCTTGGCCTGAGACGCCGATTCTGACCAAGGCGTTGTAGATGCCCCAGACGGTACCGAAGAGACCCACGAACGGGGCGGTGGACGCGACCGACGCGAGGAAGGCCAATCCGTTTTGCATGTTGCTCTGGACGCTCTCGGTGGCGCGCTGAATGCTCTGCGAGACCCATTCCGAGAAGCTGATGTGGGCTAACAGTCCATCGTGCTTCTTGGTCGACTCCAGAGCGGCTTGCGCGATAAAGCGGTAGGGACTCTGCTCTTTAAGCGTTTCGACACCTTGAACCACTGACGGAGCGTTCCAGAAAGTGGATTCAGCATCCTTAGCCTGGCGACCAATTTTGGACAGCTCCAACAGCTTGGAAATCATGATGTACCAGGTGCCCACCGACATGATGATCATGATGATGAGCGTGGTTCGCGAAACGATGCCGCCTTCGTTCCAGAGGGCTTCGATGCCGTACGGGTTTTCGACTTTTTCCACCGTCGGCTTGCCCGGCTGGAACGCTGGTGCGCCTGGTACGGCGGCGGGTGGCGTTGTGGCGGGAGGAGTCGCCACTGCGGGCGACGAAGACGTCGCAGGGGTAGCTGGCGGGGTTTGGGCTATCGCAGCGACCGGCAGCAGCAACGCCGAGGAGACCATGGACACCGCAGCCAAAGTCGCAAGCGCGCGCTGCGCGGAACAAACAAATGATTTCATGGACACAAATCTTTCCTCTTCGCTAATGAGCCGGATCGCAGCCTTAGCGCAAATATAAATTTAACCAACTATTATGCCTCAATTAGAACTGCTCGTTGTATGACGTGTGACAACAAGCTAACAGCATCAAGGCGTTCAAAATCGAAGATTAACAGAGGTCACTGGCAGCAATGTCTATGCCGCGCGCAATTCATTCAGAAAAGGTGGCACCCGTTGCAACTAATCATCGCCGCGACTGCGACGAAGCAACAAGCGCTCAATGCTATTGAGCGCTTCATACCATGAGGCAAACTCTGCAAAGAAGTCTCTGTCAACGTCACCGGGCTCATGGTTGACCCGCGAGGGCATCGCGTGCTGCTGGCGAACGAGATCGAAAATTTCCCGCCATGTCCGGTTGCCGTTGAGCGCGAGAAAAATTTGGCGCACGACCGATGTTGGATACATGTCGCGACGCAGCCCCGATTGACTATGTGTCAACAAAAAAGGCTTGCCGTGATGTCCGTCAATCACCGAGGCGAGAGCAGAACCTGACGCGGGATGCGTCTCGCGCAGAAAAAAGGGAACGTATCGAAGGTCGCCGTACGGCGCAACAACCTCGCTGCCGCGTGTCGCGAAAAACGCATGCAGCACCAAATCACCACCGACCAGTTCAGCCAGTGACTCTTGCTCACGTTGTGACTTTGAACTAATCAGAGCGAGCTCTGGCAAGTCGTGTAGCCAGGTTGACGGCGAATACGGCAAACGCCCGCGATGCACATCGGAAAAGTAAATATGAAGCGCGTGCCTGTCAGCGAGCCACTGATATATCTCTTCAACATCGTAGGCGCGATCTTGCGAGTGCAGCAGCAAGTCATAGAGTGCAGCGTCGCCTCCCTGATGCAAATCCGGGTGCAATTCGGCCGAACGGGCCAGCCAATTCGTACGCGGCAACTTGGCAAGCAACCGTTTCGCCTGATCGACTCGTTCGGCGTACGTTGCAGCCGCTGGCAGACGGCGCAGAATCTCTTGTGCCTGGTAAATGCCGATGCGACCGATCTTGCCGTACAGCAACACGGCCATGGCACCATCGCGCGCGAGCGAACGAAGCAGCACTGCCAGACCCGCCTCGGGATCAGCTAAATGATGCAGAACGCCGACGCAATTGATGAAATCAAACTCACCGAGATTCATCGTCGGCAAGTCGAGCAAATTCCCTTGAATAAATTCAATGGCTTCGAGCCCCCTGCGCGCTGCGCGTGCCCGCGCAATGTCGATGGCTGCCGCGCTTAGATCAAGGTGAACGATGCGCGCACCAAAGATGCCTCGCTCGCGCAGTTGCTGAGCGATGAAAATGGTGCCGTCACCGGTGCCGCCACCGGCAACCAGTACGCGGAACCTCGCATCGAATTCGCGCTCGCCACGAAAGCAATGGTGATTGAGTAGATCAAGATCATCTAGCCAGGTGCCAATCAGCCGCGTGTCCTCATCGGCTGGATCGCGCGGCGGGTACGGTAGCGCTTCATACTGCGCCGCTACAGTCGCGCTGATATCGGGCACCATTAATGCGTTTGCTTCATTGGTTTTGTCGGTCTGGCCAGTTTCATAGTCAAGAGCAATCATGCTAGTGGCGCAATCAAGTAATTGCGTTGGCGGCCCGCTACCTGATCAGACACACAACGGTTTGGATCGAACTCTACCGGATGTCACCTATCACTATGTTCCTTGCGATCATACCGCACGCCCTGGATGACGCTTTCGCGCGTGGATACTCGACATCACGTTGCTGCAAACCAGCAACCCAGAAACAAAAAGCCCGCGTCCTTGCGGTACGCGAGCTTTTTGGGCACCGGGGCCAGACAGAGACTCAGC
>JBBRVM010000273.1:0-5583 GCA_038246865.1 Burkholderiales bacterium | reverse complement strand
TGGTGCTCGAAAACATTCATCGGCACATGGAAAACGGCATGGGGCGGTTGCAGGCGGCACTCGTCGGCACCAGGGAAATCGGCTTCGCTGTGGTCGCCATGACGCTATCGCTCGCCGCAGTATTTGCGCCACTCGCGTTCGCTACCGGGCGCACCGGCCGTTTGTTCATTGAGTTCGCGCTGGCGCTTGCCGGCGCGGTCGTCGTATCAGGCTTTGTCGCCCTCACGCTGTCGCCCATGATGTGCTCGGTTTTGCTCAAGCATGAGACCAAACATTCAGCCCTCTACAACTGGATCGAACGTGGCTTCAACGCGTTCACACGCGGTTACAAACGACTGCTGAATCTGGCACTCGACAATCGGCTCATCATCGTAATGATCGTGTTGATCGTGGCGGGCGCAGCGGCGCTGTTGTTCAAAAACATGAAGACGGAATTGTCGCCGCTGGAAGATCGTGGCGTGATTTTCGGCTTTGTGTCGGCCCCGGAAGGCTCGACCTCAGAGTACCTGATCAAGTACGTGCAACAGATCGAAAACATCTACAAGGGCCTGCCGGAGACGCAGGCTTACGGCGGCAATGGCGGCTTCCCGAATGTGGCGGATGGCACGGCGATTTTGCGCCTGAAAAACTGGGATGAGCGCACCCGGACGCAGTCCGAAGTCGCCAAAGAACTGATGCCGAAATTTCAGGGGTTGGCAGGCGTCTCCGCGTTCCCATCACAGCCAGGATCGCTGGGGCAAAGCCCGCGCGCCAAGCCGATTGAATTTGTGATTCTCGCCGCCGTGCCTTACGAACAGATGCAAGGCTTCGTGCAGCGTATGCAGGCCGAGATGCAGAAGAACCCGGGTTTCGTCAATATCGACACCGACTTGCGCATGAACACGCCCGAGCTGCGGGTGCGCGTGAACCGCGATAAAGTGCAGGACGTTGGCGCGAACGTGGACGTCGTCGGGCGCACGCTGGAGACCATGCTCGGCGGCCGTCTGGTCACGCGCTTCAAGCAGGACGGTGAGCAGTATGATGTGATCGTGCAGGTCGCGCGCGATGGCCGCAACACGCCCGAGCGCATCAGCGAAATAAACGTGCGAAACCGCGCGGGTGATATGGTGCCACTGTCCAATCTGGTCACCGTTCGCGAAGGCGTGAGTCCACGCGGCATCGCTCACTTTCAGCGTGTTCGTTCCGCCACGGTCAACGCGAACCTCGCCCCCGGATTCACGCAGGGCGACGCTCTGGCCTACATGAACGAAGCGGCCAAACGCGTGTTGCCTGCCAATGTGCAAACCGATCTCACGGGTCAGTCGCGCGAGTTCCGCGATTCGTCGAACGACATTTACTTTGTGTTCCTGCTCGCGCTCGGCTTCATTTATCTGGTGCTCGCCGCGCAGTTCGAAAGCTTCGTCGATCCGTTCATCATCATGCTGACGGTTCCGTTGTCGATGACCGGCGCATTGCTTGCATTGCAGCTCTCAGGCAACACGTTGAACATCTACTCACAGATCGGACTCATCACTCTGGTTGGACTCATCACCAAGCATGGCATTTTGCTGGTTGAATTTTCCAATCAACTGCGCGATCAGGGACGCAGCATTCGCGAGGCGGTTGTCGAGGCCGCCGAGTTGCGTCTGCGTCCGATTCTGATGACCACCGGTGCCATGGTGCTCGGTGCGATTCCGCTGGCGCGAGCGGTGGGCGCTGGCGCAGAGAGCCGTCAGGTGATCGGCTGGGTCATTGTGGGTGGGCTCATGCTGGGCACGATACTCACACTATTCGTCGTGCCGACCGCCTATACGCTGTTCGCGCGCGAGGGCCGTGGTGCGCGCGAGCGCGAGATTGAGAAAGCAGAGCGTATGGCTGGCCATAGCGCGCAGCCAGCGCATGTGCCCGGCGGATAGGCGTGAGGGTGACGAGCGTACCCTTTGTATTATGCTAAGGGCATGGACGCAGGCATCTCCGTTAGAAAACTCACCCAAACCGACGGCGGCACGTACCGCGCACTGATGCTGCGCGGCTACAGCGAGCACGACACCGCGTTCACATCGACGTTTGAAGAGCGCGCATCCAAGCAGGTCGAATGGTGGACGCGCCGTCTGCAAGATCCGACCACCGTCACACTCGGTGCGTTTGATGCCGGTGATTCATTGATTGGTACCGTTCGGCTTGAGGCGTATCAGCGCACGAGAGAGCGCCACAAAGTCACGCTGACCGCGATGTATGTCATGAAGGATCACGCGAGCGCGGGCGTCGGACGCAAGCTGCTCGACGAAGCCCTGGCTGAATCGCGCCGCTTAAATGGCATTGAGATCATCAATCTCACCGTCACTGCTGACAACCTTCCCGCCATTCGCCTGTACTCGAAGGTCGGATTCCAGACGTTTGGTCGCGAAATTCGCGCGGTCAAGACCCCGGGCGCATATCTCGACAAGCTGCACATGTGGCGACCGGTCAGCGCGGATTACGTGACACAGGGCTAATTCGCATTGCGGCTTCAGGGCATCGCTAAATGGCGATGCTGCGGCCGCCATCTACATTAATCGTCTGCCCCGTCACAAAATCCGCGTCGCACACCAGATACTTGACCGCTTCGGCGATTTGCGCCGCGCCGCCCTCGCGTTTGAGCGGAACGTGGTCGAGGATTCGCGCTTTCTCGGCCTCAGAAATTTGACCATCATCGGGCCATTCAATGGGGCCGGGAGCAACCGCATTAACGCGGATTTCCGGCGCAAGATCGCCCGCTAACGCCGCTGTGAGGCCACGCAGCCCCGCCTTAGCAATGTTGTAGACAACGTACCCAGCCATCGGACGCTCAGCATGAATGTCAGTGATGTTCACAATCGAGCCATGTGTTTGCTTCAAGTGCGGCGCGGCGGCTTGCGACAGAAACAATGGCGCTTGCAGGTTACTGCCCACCAACTGCGCCCAGTCATCCAGCGTCACCTTACCGACTGCGGTTGGATAAAACGTTGACGCGTTGTTCACCAGTGCGTCGAGTTGACCGAACTCTGCCGCGACCTGCTCAACCAGCTTTGGCAACGCAGGCAAGTCAAGCAAATCCGCCGCAAACACCCTCGCGCTGTCCAGGCGCAGACTGTTTAGCGAGGCCGCCAGCGCCGTTGCCGCATCCGCAGATGCGCGATAATGAATCGCCACGCGCCAGCCCTCGCGGTGCAAGCGCTCCACGATGGCGGCACCCACGCGTTTGCCGCCGCCGGTCACCAAAACCACTGGACTTTTCAGATTACTTGCTGCGGTTGTCATGACCGGATGCTCCACCGATATGCCTGCTCCCATTGAGGCTGGTCTACCAGCACCATCCAGCGAAGCCGAAGCGCACAGCGTCCGCGTTCAGGCGCATCTTCACGCCCTGATCGCGTCCGCACGCCAGTCAAAAAACTCATCACAGCAGCCATCCATTTCATTCGCTGATTTTATGCGGGCAGCGCTGTATGCACCAGGGCTAGGGTATTACGCGGCGGGAGCGACGAAGTTCGGTACAAGCGGTGACTTTGTGACCGCGCCGGAGATGTCGTGGCTTTTAGGTACCGTATTGGCTGATGTGTTTTCACCAATGAACGCACAAAGCGTTCTTGAGTTGGGTGCCGGGTCAGGCAAATTGGCGCGTGATTTCCTGGGTGCGTCGCGCGACGCGAAGCAATACAAAATCCTCGACATCAGCGCTGATTTGCGTGAGCGTCAGCAGGTTGTTCTGGCGGGCTGTGCGGTGACCTGGCTAGACGCTTTGCCGAAAAAAATTGAAGGCCTCGTGCTCGCCAACGAAGTGCTAGACGCCGTTCCGTGTGAAATCGTGCGCTTCCGCAATGAGCATTTCGAACAAGCGCGTGTTTGCACAATAAATGGCGCATTTGAGTGGTTGTGGCAACCGTTGCTCACCGGCTCCTTGCTCGACGCCGCGCAACATCGAATCCCGCCCATAGAGGGCTACACCAGCGAGATCAATCTTGAAGCCGAGGCGCTGGTTGCAACGCTCGCTGAACGTCAGATGGATGGCGCACTTTGCTTCATCGACTACGGCTTTCCGCGCCGCGAGTACTACGTTCCTGACCGCAACAGTGGAACGCTGGCTTGCCACTATCAGCATCGCGTCCACTTCGATCCGTTGCGACTTGCAGGCTTGCAAGACATCACCGCACACGTCGATTTCACAGCGATGGCGGAGGCCGCTGTGGATGCGGGTGCGAGCGTCATTTGCTACGCCACGCAAGCGCAATTTCTTCTGCGCGCGGGCCTGCTCCACCGATTTGAAAACGCCACATTTTCAAGTGGTGTCGAGCGTGCTAAAGCCTTGGGTGCCGTTCAAAAATTGCTGTCTCCCACCGAGATGGGCGAGTTATTCAAAGTGATCATTGTCGGCAAAGGTAGCGCGATTGAGGCGCTTGGTCACCTCGCGGATATTGACCAAAGTTATCGGCTGTGAGCGGGCAACTTACGTGCGCGACGCAACGTACTTCTGCATGCGTGGCTTAAGCGGCGTCGCCAGCAGCGACGCGTGCAGGTCACGCATGTCAGCCTCGCCAGTATCAGTTTGTAGCAGCCTTTTAAGTTGCGCATAGGCTTTGTCGGGCAATTTGGCATTGGTCGCCGCGATCTCTTCTACACGTCGCGACCAAATTACAGGGTCGGCGATTTCAGTGATGAACTGTTGCGCTAACGCAAGCTCCGTATTGATGACCAGAGCGTCACGTAAAAACACAAACGCCCGCTCCGCACCGACGCGTTGCGCCGTGCGACGCGTGCCGAGCGCGAGCCCCATGCGCCAGCCCGGCATGCGGAATCGGGTGCCCGGCGCAGCGAGGCGATAGTCGCAAGCGGTCGCCAGATCGAAGCCCGCGCCATAAGCACCACCATGAATGAGTGCGATGGTGGCAAACGGTGCGTAGTAGATTGATTGCAACATGCGCTCAAGATCCAGCAGGCGCGGGATGAGTGTCTCATCGGTTTCATTGTCAAGCGCGGACAGATCGAAGCCACCGCAGAAATTGCTACCGTTGCCGGTGATCGTGAACACGGTGGTGCCGTCGGTTTTTGCCGTATCAATGGCGGCCTGCAACGCGGCGACCAGCGGCACTGCGAGTGCGTTGGCTTTATCGGGTCTGTTGAGCGTGAGCGCAGTGTGCGCACCGCTCCGCGAGATCTCAAGAACATTTGTCATCGTGCGCCGATCCACGGCGTGTCATTGGAATAGCCAGAAACCATCGGCTGCGGCTTACGCTTGGCTACGTCCCAATGGTGGCGGTGAACGCGGCCAATGTCAGCGCCGTACACGTGAATGCTGACAGTGGTTTCGCCTGCGACTGCGTTGCTGACTTTATGCCAGTCGCCAATCGTCGGCGAGACGCGGTCAACTTCGCCACACGCCAGCCGGTGTTGGTGTGTCGACTGCATCAGGCCAATGCCAGGCACGGAATATTCTTCGCAAAGCTCCGCACCGCGCAATACGCCAACCAAGCCCCACACGGTATGGTTGTGAACGGGTGTGCCTTGTCCCGGTGCCCACACGAAACTGATGACGCTATAGCGCGCCTTTGGATCGATATAGAGTGCGTAGCTTTGGTAGCTCTCGAG
>JBBRVM010000272.1:0-5597 GCA_038246865.1 Burkholderiales bacterium | reverse complement strand
GCGCCCATTTTCCCGACGTGCTTGCCCTTGCCGGGAACATGTTGGATCACCGTCGCTTCGGTGTCCAGCGTCAGCTTCAATTTCAGCAATACATCACTGCGGCCCGTTACATACCGCGAATCCGCAAGGTGCAGCATCAGGCCCTCGCCCTTACCTTTCACCACTGCATCAAGCTCACGCTTCAGGGTGGCGCGATCTTTCACCAGATGCTGATCCACTGCTTTCAACGCTGGAAAATTGGCGCGCGCGACAATCGTCTTGATCCGATTTGCGCGCTCGCTGAACGACACAGGCGTTGCACCGTCCGGCTGCGGCAATTCAAAGATCATGTAGTTCACGCGTTGCCATTCCGCGTCATCAGGCACCGTTTTTCGCACGATCCCGGAGAGCACATCAAATTGTCCGCGCGCCAGCCAAAGCTCGCCATCGAGCGCTTCCGGCGGCAATTTCGCGATAAACCAGTCAGGCGCTGCCACCGTGCGACCGCTGCGGAACCGCAACGTCTTGCCATCCCAAATCGCACGTACGCCGTCGTATTTCTCACTCACCAGATACTGTGTGACGTCTACTTGCGGACTGAGAACGTTGGCTAACAAGATCGGCGGCGGCGCGGCGAAGGATGTCATCGCTGCACCCAGCCAGGCGCACAGAACTGTAAGCCATACGGCGTGGCGCATTGCGCCAGAAAAGTGAAATGTGTTCATGGCTGTGAGCCTATCAGCGATGGCGCTTACCGGATAGCCGTCAGTTGCTGCGCCATCCGGTTGTGTCGCTCGATCAAGGGCCCCAGTTCAACGGTCGCAAGTTGCCCTTCATGGACAACAACGCGTCCGTTGACGATCGTGTATTCCGCCTGCGGGCTGGCGCAGAACATGAGCGCGGCGACGGGGTCATGCACGGCACCGCCAGCCATTGCCAGCGTGTCGGTGCGGAACAGCGCAAGATCGGCGGCCATACCGGGCGCAACAACACCGATGTCGTCACGACCCAGCACGCTGGCGCCACCGCGCGTAGCGAGCCGCAGCGCCTCGCGCGCGGAGAGTTCGCGGCTGCCGTCGTCGCAACCGAACGGTTGCAGTGAACGACCCACGCGAGCGAGCAGCATGGCCTGCCGCGCCTCTGCAATCATGTGTGCGCCATCGTTGCTGGCGCAGCCATCAACGCCGATGCCGACTCGCACGCCACCGTCGATGAGTTTCCGGATTGGGGCAATGCCGCTGGCGAGACGCATGTTGCTGCATGGGCAGTGCGCGATGCCAGTGCCGGTTGCGGCGAATCTTGAAATGCCATGCGCATCAAGCTTGACGCAGTGGGCGTGCCACACATCGTCACCGAGCCAGCCCAGTTCGTCCGCATATTCAGTCGGCGTCTTGTTAAATTTTTCGCGCGAGTAGGCGATGTCGTGGTCGTTCTCTGCCAGATGCGTATGCAGGCGCACGCCTTGGCCCTTAAACGAACGCGCGAGCGTTGCCGATTCGCGCATCAGGTCCTGACTCACAGAAAACGGCGAGCAGGGCGCGAGGCCAACGCGAATCAGTGCGTACCTCGATGAATCGTGAAATTGTTCGACCACGCGTTGCGAATCTGTCAGGATCGCGTCTTCCTTTTCCACCAGCGAATCCGGTGGCAAGCCACCTGCCGATTCGCCCACGCTCATGCTGCCGCGCATCGCGTGAAAACGCATACCGATTTGCTGCGCGGCGGCGATGGTGTCGTCCAGCTTCGCGCCGTTCGGATACAAGTACAGATGGTCGCTCGACGTCGTGCAGCCCGAGAGCAGCAACTCCGCCATCGCCGTTAACGCCGAGGTGTGCACCATGTCCGGCGTCATGCGCGCCCAGATCGGATAAAGCCCTTTGAGCCAGGTGAAAAGCTCGGCGTCCTGCACGCCGGGGATTGCCCGCGTTAGGCTTTGGTACATGTGATGATGAGTATTGACGAGACCAGGAAGCACCACGCAGTTTTGCGCGTTGATGACTTCGTCGGCCTCCTGCGGCAGCTCAGCACTGGGGCCAACTGCTTCGATCACGTTGTCGCGAATAAGGATTGACGCGTTTGGCAACTCGCGAACCGCGTCATCAAAGGTAGCGACAGCGTTCGCGTTGCGGATCAGGAGTGTGGTCATCCGGACGCTTTCATTCATTCGACCCCATCGCAAAAGTTGTCATCCTGATGTGGATGAAGCTCGGGATGTTTCCTCGCAAGTCCAGAAGCGTGTGCAGCTTGATCGCGGCCTTCGTGGATCGAAACGGTGCCCAATCAAAGAGCGCCAGGCACAGATCGATGGTGCTCAAATCGAGCGCATAGACACGCGCGTTGATCTCGACATCAAGCCCGAGAGACTCGTCGCGGTAGAGCTTGTGGGCGCGTCGGATCAACACCGAGGCCAAATCAGCCCAGATGCGCCAGTCGCGGCGCTCGTTGGCCTCGGCAAGCGTTGCGCGACGCTCCGCCTGCGACAAACCCATCGCGTAGAGCTTGCTCGCATTGGCACCCAATGTGACTTCGATATCGCGCAACGACTCGCGCCACGTCAGCTACGCGTAGGCCATCACGCGAAAGTGCTCGGTGGCGGGCAGAACCGAGACGCGAGCGTCGCCCGAATACTTCGACACGATACGAGCAAAGCTCGTCCAAGGCACAAACTCCATGAGTTGCGCGAACAGCGTCTTGCCAAGAGCTCGATTTCAAATCGGCACCAAACAAAATCGAGCGCTAATGAGCGCTGCGCCTAGCCCTACTAAATTTGGAAACCACTTTCACCGGACACTAGTGATCAGGATAACAATATGAATTTAGCTGATGAACGCATCGAATACCTTGTTCAAGGTAGCGCCGACGAGCCATACCGAGTTTCGTTCTGGCGAGTCGGTAATGACGTCAAATTGTCCTGCACCTGCCGCGCTGGCAAAAGTGGGCGGGCGACCAAACACCGACTGAACTTGCTTGATGGTGACGTCACCAATATTGTGTCTTCTAGTCCTGATAGTTTCCAGCAGATGCAAAGTATGCTGGAAGGATCAGATGTTGGTGAGGCCCTTCACGCGGTGGATAGCATTGCCCCACGGCTTCATACCCTTGAGAAGTTACTGCCGTTGAAACCGCCAGGTCGAAGAAAGAGCATCGCTGCTGAAAATCTTGCTGAATCTGTTTTTCAAGGTGGGTTGATTAAGGGCAATCAAAGCCACTACGATGTCTACTCATCCGCTCTGAGTTACGTGGGTAGCGTCAAGGCCAGAAGGGGGACGGTCTTTTCAGAAAAGACCAGCCGACTATTTTCCTAGCAGCCTGTCGGGCTTAGGGTTTGAACGGCAGGATTTCGCGGCAGTGGCAGCGTTTGCTGCTTAATATTTAGGCATCAATCGTGATTTCAGGGTGTTGGTAGTCGTTTTTCGACATTTCGCTGCTCATTTAGGGGTTTAAGGCGGTTTTTGGACGTAGTACCGCCATGCGCTTTAAATTCCACGCCATGCAAACCAAACTCCATTCGCCGCGTACTTTGTTGATTCCGCGTAGCGAGAACTGACGAAACCCCAGCACCGATTTAATGATTCCGAATACAGGCTCCACGGTCTGTTTCCGAAGCTTGTAGAGCGCTCGACCCGCTTTCGTCTTGAGCGTGTGCGCCATCGTCTCGGTGACGCTCGCCTCGGGGGTGAGCGGCTCGGGTTCGCTGAAACGCTCGCGCCAGCCGGGGTGGTGCGTGTCGCGCGCCACGGCGATGAGCGGGGCGATCCCGGCGGCTTGGCAGGCGTTGATGTTGGCCGCACTACAGTAGCCGGTGTCGGCGATCAGCGTTTTTACGATGCCAGCGCTGAAGCCTTGTTGGTCAAGCGTGTCGAGCATCGGTTGTATTTGCTCTTTGTCGTTAGTGGCTTGACTGAGACCGGTGGCCACCACCAGCATCGTGTCCGCATCCACCGCAGCCTGCGCGTTGTAGGCTTGCTCGAAGCCGCCACCACTGAGCGCCATGATGCGTGAGTCCTCATCGGTTAAGTTGACTGGGTCGCTCGCACAGGGGCCAGACTCGGGGGCCCTGGGAGGCTTGCCGCCAGGCTTCTTGCCGCTAAGCGCTGCTTTCGCTTCGCGTGCGGCGATCTTCTCATCAAAGGCTTGCTTCTCACGAAGGTAGCGCTCGGCGGCACGCGCGGCGATCTTGTCTTTGGCCGCAGCCATGACGTGGATTCGATCTTCGCGCCGCTTGATCTCCTCGGGCAATACGACGCCCTCGGGTAGGTCGGTCTGATCGGCGGCCTCAGCTAAGGCCAGTAGCTCCTGCACCTCGGCTTTCAGTTGCGCTTCGATCCGCTCGATGTGTCCGTGCGACAGCGCGCTGTGCTTTGAGGCGTTGGCGTGAATCTTGGTGCCGTCCAGGCACACATTACCGAGCTTCAGTAACCTCATCTCTTGCGCCAGTTCCAGCACCTGCATGAAGAGCGCTTCAATCTCAGGCAAGAAGCGACGCCGGAAGGTGGCGATGGTGTCGTGATCGGGGTGGCTGCCCGCTGCAATAAAACGAAAGGCGACCGAGTCGTAGCTCTGCCGCTCAATCTTTCGGCTCGAAAAGGTTCCTGTGGCGTAGCCGTACATCAGTAGCGCCAAGAGTGTGCCTGGGTGATGCGCCTTCGAGCCGCGACCGCTGTACTGCAAAATCATCGGCGAGAGATCAAGCCCATCCACCACTTCAACGATAAAACGCGCCAGATGGCTCTCCGGCAACCAGTCCTCTATCGAGGGCGGCAACAAATACGCCGTGTCTCGATCAATCACTACGAATTTCGACATGGTTTGATGGGTTAGTTGCGTTGACACACAGTATCGCTTAACCCTTGACCTGCTTAAGCCCGACAGGCTGCTAGAGACTGGCGCAATCGAAAGTTAGCTCACGGCGACCTGGCACTCGCACTTTCGCGCGTCACCGCACCTCTCGCGCCCGCCTCCAGAGCACATGTCAATGAGGCCTTGCATGCGATGGGGCAAGTTCTCAACACAATCTCGCTGCACTTCCTTGGCAGTTCAACAATATTCGAGTTCTCAGGCAAAAGCGGTGCCAGCGGCGCAGGCTCCCTTCTCCACTACCTGCTAGCCGGCAAGGAAGCTAAACGGCAGCGCCGAGATCGACTCCGCTGAGGCTCATTCAGCGGTGAAAACCTTCTACGCCGCTTCACCTAGAGCCGGGCCAACCCCTTGCTTGAGCTGAGCTCGATCATTCCGCCGCGCAAACGTAACCATGTCAACCGCCCGAGAGAATTCCACGCATCCGCTGTCTAGCGCGCAATGGCGACGCTGGTTGCTCGAGAACCATCAACGCACAGAAGGCGTCTGGCTGATCACTTTCAAGAAGTCTGCCGGGAGGCCTCGGGTTGAGTACGAGGAATCAGTTGAAGAAGCACCCTGCTTTGGATGGATAGACAGCAAACCCAACAAGCTCGACGAAGCGCGCTCAATGCTCTGGTTTGCGCCTCGCACTCGCGCTGTTTCCACGATCAGCAGAGAGAGGCATCCTTGAGTGGATCCACGCAGCAAAAAAGCCCGAAATCAGGGCCGCTCGTATTGCTGAGACGGCGCGCCTGGCCAATGAGAACAAGCGGGCGAAT
>JBBRVM010000271.1:0-5630 GCA_038246865.1 Burkholderiales bacterium | reverse complement strand
GGCGTCACCATGCGCCATGCAGCCAGATTGTCAAGCGCTGTGCCCCACAGCACGGCCTTCTTGCCACCCGCATTCATCGCGACGTTGCCGCCGATGCAGCTCGCATCCGCACTGGTGGGGTCGCAGGCCCACACCAGCCCCGCGTGCTCGGCAGCTTCCATTGCGCGGCGCGTGACGACGCCCGCTTCGCATTCGATGACGCCGGCGGCCTCGGTGTGTCCGGGCAGTATTTCAAACTTGACCGAAGACAGCGTTTCCAGCTTTTCCGTATTGATCACTGCTGAAGTTTTTGTCAGGGGAATCGCACCGCCCGTATAGCCCGTTCCGCCGCCGCGCGGAATGATCGTCAGACCGAGCTCGATGCAGCCATTGACCAGACCGACGACCTCTTCTTCGGTATCCGGATGCAGTACAACGAACGGATATTCAACCCGCCAATCGGTGGCGTCAGTCACATGCGACACCCGCGCAAGGCCGTCAAACGTGATGTTGTCTTTGTGCGTGACTTTGCCGAGCACTTTGAGCACGCGCTTGCGCAAATCCCACGTGTCGCGGAACTGCGCCTCGAAACGGTCTACCGCTTTGGCTGCCCGGTCGACAAGTTCGCCCACTTTTTCTTTGCGTGCTTCGCCGTCCGCATTGGCCACGTCAACATTGCGGCGCTTTTCGACTTCACGCAGCCGATGACGCAGCGCATCGATCAACATCGCACGTCGACGCGGGTTGTCGATCAGATCATCCTGCAAATAGGGGTTACGCTCCACGACCCAGATATCGCCGAGCACTTCGAACAACATGCGCGCGCTGCGCCCCGTTTTCCGCTCCCCACGCAGCGAATGCAAAATGTCCCACGCATCATCGCCGAGCAGGCGAATGATAATTTCGCGATCAGAAAAACTCGTGTAGTTGTAGGGGATTTCGCGGATTCGTGAACCGCCCTCGTCGCCGCCCTCAGAAGTTGATTCGACCAGCGTTTTTTTCTGCGCAATGGTTTGCAAGGTTGGCGGGCGTAGCGGAGCGGAGCCTGCCGCCGTCGCGGGCATCGCGGTCAGGCGGGTGGGAGTCAGCAACTGCTGCAACGTGCGAAACACGCCGTTAGCGGGGAACTTCATACGCGGGCACCTTCGAAACTACAAGGCGCGTGAGTGTGTGGGGTCGCAGTATATCGCGGTGCAGCAATCGCCTAAACCCGCTACCCTGCGTGGTTTGGCCCTGTTTGCAAGACGGTTTTCTGTAGCATTCGCATCTCACTAAATTTTGCCCGCATCGAAGGTCAGTGCACCATGAAATTTCGCTTCCCCGTCATCATCATCGACGAAGACTGGCGCGCCGAGTCGTCCTCGGGCTTGGGCATCCGTGCGCTAGCCAAAGCACTGGAGGAGCAAGGGGTTGAAGTCGTTGGCGGTTTCACTTACGTGGACGTCGCGATGGTGGCCAATCAGGCGGCGCGGGCGTCGGCCTTTGTGGTGTCGCTCGATGACGAAGAGGTCAATGAGGACGGCGACGAGAGTCAGGCCATCATCGACCTGCGCAAATTCATCATCGAGACGCGTCGCCGCAACGCAGACGTGCCGATCTTCCTGTTCGGCGAAACGCGCACTTCGCAGCATTTGCCCAATGACATCCTGAAGGAGCTGCATGGCTTCATTCATATGTTTGAGGATACGCCGGACTTTGTTGCGCGCACCATCGTGCGCGAAGCGCGGCAATATCTGAACGCGGTAGCGCCACCGTTTTTCAAGGCGCTGCTCGACTACGCGCGCGACGGCTCGTACTCATGGCATTGCCCCGGTCACTCCGGCGGCGTCGCGTTTTTGAAGAGCCCGGTCGGGCAAATGTTCCACCAGTTTTTTGGCGAGAACATGCTGCGTGCGGACGTTTGCAACGCGGTGGACGAACTCGGCCAACTGCTTGATCACACCGGTCCAGTGGCAGCGTCGGAGCGCAATGCGGCGCGCATTTTCGGCGCGGATCATTTGTTTTTCGTCACCAACGGAACCAGCACGTCAAACAAGATCGTCTGGCACGCCAATGTTGCGCGCGACGACATCGTGCTGGTGGATCGCAACTGTCACAAGAGCGTACTGCACGCGATCATGATGACGGGCACGATACCGATTTTCTTGCAGCCAACGCGCAATCATTTCGGCATTATTGGCCCGATCACACGCGATCAGTTCACGCGTGAATCGATCCAGAAAAAGATCAACGCGCATCCGTTGGTGAAGGACAAAAAAGCCAAGCCACGCGTGATGACGATCACGCAGAGCACCTACGACGGCGTGCTGTACAACGTGGAGACGATCAAGAAAGAGCTGGGCGGCTACATCGAGAACTTGCACTTCGACGAAGCCTGGCTGCCGCACGCTGCGTTCCACCCGTTCTATCAGGATATGCACGCCATTGGCCCTGGCCGCAAGCCGTGCAAGGACTCGACGGTATTCGCCACGCAAAGCACGCACAAGTTTCTCGCCGCATTGTCGCAGGCCTCGCAAATTCTGGTGCAAGATGCCGAGAATCTGAAACTCGATTTCACGCGCTTCAACGAGGCGTTTCTGATGCACACCAGCACCAGCCCGCAGTACGCGATCATCGCCAGCTGCGACGTGGCCGCCGCCATGATGGAGCAACCCGGTGGCGGCGCGCTGGTGGAAGAAAGCATCAGTGAAGCACTCGATTTCCGCCGGGCGATGGCGAAGGTGGACAGAGAATTTGGCAAGGACTGGTGGTTCAAAACCTGGGGCCCGAACAAGTTCGATCACGTCGGCGTGGGCAAGCGCGAAGAGTGGTTTTTAAAGCCCACCGACAAGTGGCACGGCTTCGGCAAGATCGAAGCGGGCTTCAACATGCTCGACCCGATCAAGGCCACGATTGTGACGCCGGGGCTCGACATCAACGGCAAGTTTTCGGCGCAGGGCATCCCCGCATCGCTGGTGACAAAGTACCTCGCCGAACATGGTGTCGTCGTCGAGAAAACAGGGCTCTACAGCTTCTTCGTCATGTTCACCATCGGCATCACCAAGGGCCGCTGGAACTCGCTCGTCACCGAACTGCAACAGTTCAAGGCCGACTACGATCAGAACCAGCCGCTATGGCGTGTCATGCCCGAGTTTGTGCTCGCCTTTCCGCAGTACGAGAAGGTCGGTCTGCGCGATCTGGCGCAAAAGTTTCACGAAATCTATCGCAAATTCGACGTCGCGCGCGTCACCACCGAGATGTATTTGTCGCCGATGGAGCCGGCGATGAAACCGTCTGATGCGTTCGAACATCTCGCTCATCGCAAAGTGGATCGCGTGCCGATTGATGAGCTGGAAGGCCGCATCACCGCAATGCTCGTCACACCGTATCCGCCGGGCATTCCGCTGTTGATTCCGGGCGAGCGCTTCAACAAAACTATCGTGCAGTATTTGAAATTTGCGCGTGAGTTTAATACGCTGCTGCCGGGGTTTGATACCGATGTGCACGGGCTGGTGATGGAGCACCACAAGGGGGAAGAGCGGTATTTTGTGGATTGTGTGAAGTAGATTTTTGAGTGAAGCGCGTAGCACCTAATGCCGTAGGGCGCGCCTCAAAATGCGCACCATCGTCGCGCTCGATTAACGGTTGATTTTTCGCACCCATGGTGCGCACTCTGGTGCACACCCTACGACATGCGGAGACCGTCGCGGCATGGACTACCGAGACACCCTCAACCGCATCCACACTGCGCTGAAACCCATCATTGGTGAAGGTAAGGTGGCCTCCTACATTCCCGAACTGGCGAACGATGCGCCGGATCAATTTAGACGGTGTTTTCGGTTCGCGACGCCACGAAGCGCTATTCGATTCAATCAATCTCCAGGCTGCTCGCCCTGAACACAGGCTCAGTTAAACCGGATTTTGACCGAGGAAAAATCGGATCGGCTTTTGGATGGAATGACGTTTCCATAGGGCACATACGTTCAAAAACGAATAAGTCGACTTTTCCTTTTTTCATGACTGAGCCCACTGAAATCGGCTGTTTCATGAAAAAGCCGTATCGGTACCCGACGGAATCATCCGCGCGCAAATCTTGCCGCTAATTCGGCACACACATCACATGCCCCTCGTCGCGCCAGCCTTGCGCAACGGCCGCGTCAACGTCGGCGCGTGCGGTGATGTAGCGATGATTGGAGACGAAGCGACCGCCCGATGATGAGGCGTTGTTGTATAGCCGGTAGAGCGGCTTGCTGTCGATGGGACAGTCGCGAAGCGCTCCGTAAGCTTGCTGATCAGCGTTCCTGGCCGGCATCGGCATGTTCACCGCGAAGCTCTGTCCTTCGTACTCCAGAAACGAGACCTGCTTGAGCAGAGCGCATTCCTGATCGTCAGCGCTGTAGAAGTGGGTGTTCGGACCGCCGTTCTTGCCGCCGTAAAACCGGCAGGCGCTGACGTAGCCACCACTTTTGAAGGTGTTGCCGGTACGCTGCCACACCGGCACGCTGTCGAGCAGCGCTTTTTCATGAGGCAGCGCGGTGTAGAAGAACTGGCCGTCCGGTTGGTTCGGGAATTGAACACGGTTGACGTATTCAACGACGTCGTCTTCAACCAAAGGTGGTGGCAGTTTGGCCAGATTGAAATTGTTCACGGCACTAGGAAAGGCGAAGACGCCGACCATGTCGCCTGCCCGGCTCAGGTTCGCGTTGTCCCAGTTGCTTTCGTTGGCAACCAGCCCAAGGCGATAGCCAAAGTAGTACGTGTACCAGGGCAGTCCGTTGCGCGAGAGTTGCAGCGGACTTGCGTCGTAGTGACTGCCGTCAATCGCAGTGCGGCGCACGGGCGCGCCATAGGTGATTTCATCTGCAGTCGAGAGATAAGGTACCGATTCACCCAGTCCCGCACAGCGTCCGGCGCGTGCTCGATCAGTCGTGGGTGAGACGTCTTTTGTCCAAAGATTGGGCGCCACCGTGGCCCTGGCCCCGGCGACAGCTGTACGCGAGACGGTTATCCAACCGTTACAAACCCCTTCACGGTAGGCATACACCCTCATTGCGCCAGGCGATTCATCGAAGTGATTTACCAGGTCGTACGCCGGGTAGGGGGGGTCAATCGGAACGTCTTGCGAACCCGCACCGGGTGTATTAACCACTACCGTGGGCTCCATGCCGCCTCCCGTGATTCGAACGCGCGGTATCGTTTCTTCCCGGGGTCTAGTGGACGTCGGGTCAGTTGGTATCCACGCGTGGTAGTACGCGCTCAAGATGCCCGTTGCCGCCTGCGCATGAACGTTGACAACGGTGCAAAAGGCTAGTGCTGACGACAGCTTCAACAGTGTGCGAAACGGGTGGCTATATGACATTGAATCCATTGGATGAGCTCAGCAATTCGAAGTTCAGAGAACACTGAACGACCGCAGCGTGAAGACGCTATTACGTTCGTGCAAATCTTGCCGCTAATTCGGCACACACATCACATGCCCCTCGTCGCGCCAGCCTTGCGCGACGGCGGCGTTGACGTCGGCGCGTGCGGTGATGTAGCGATGATTGGAGACGAAGCGACCGCCCGATGATGAGGCGTTGTTGTATAGCCGGTAGAGCGGCTTGCTGTCGATGGGACAGTCGCGAAGCGCTCCGTAGGCTTGCTGATCAGCGTTCCTGGCCGGCATCGGCATG
>JBBRVM010000270.1:0-5636 GCA_038246865.1 Burkholderiales bacterium | reverse complement strand
GCGATCTGCATGCAGACCGAGGATTTTCATCGCGCGTTTCATGCGTTTGCAGCCAAGCAGATGCCGGTGTTTGAGGGCAACTAGTCAGAGCAAAAACGTAAGATTGTTGTTGCGGAAGGTAGAAACGTGAGCACACAAATTGATCGATTCGTGCATGACCGGATGCCCGCTGCGAGCGATCTTCCGCAGTTCATTTTCGAGCGACCCGAGCTGCAATTTCCCGCGCAGTTGAATGCTGTCGTTGAGTTGCTTGATCGCAATGTGGTGAAGGGTAATGGCGAGCGAATCCTGCTGAGAGATGCGCGTGAATCGTTGACTTATGCTGAGGTGCTGGATCGTGTGAATCAGCTTGCTCGCGTGTTGATTGAGGATCATGGCCTCGTGTCCGGCAATCGCGTTCTCCTGCGTGGCGGCAATAGTATCGACATGGCGGTGGCGTGGCTCGCAGTGGTCAAAGTTGGCTTGATCGCAGTAGCGACAATGCCCATGCTACGCGCTCGTGAACTTGCCGATGTGATTAACAAGGGACGGGTCTCCTTTGCGCTCTGCGCTGACGCGCTGGCCGAAGAATTGTTACTCGCGCAATCGCAGTGTCCGGTACTCAATCGCATCATCACGTTTAGCGAAGTGCGGCGTGCTGCTAACGGTAAAAGTACGGACTGTCCGGCGGCTATTACTGACGGCGATGACATTGCGCTCATGGCGTTCACCAGCGGCACCACCGGCGCACCCAAGGCTACGTTGCATACGCATCGGGACGTCATGACCGCATGCGAAACGTGGCCGCGTCATGTGTTGTGCGCTACCCCTGATGACATTGTGGTCGGCTCGCCGCCCCTGGCGTTTACTTTCGGTCTCGGCGGCATGCTCGTGTTTCCGATGTGGGCGGGAGCAAGCGTGTATTTCCCGGACACAGCTTACGCGCCGGAGTCGATGGTGAAAACGATCAACGACGTCGCTGCAACGATTTGCTACACGGCACCCACGTTCTATCGGCGCATGGCCGCAGTCGCTGAAAAAACGCCGATGCCAACGTTGCGCATTTGCGTGAGTGCGGGCGAAGGCTTGCCTGATGCGACTCGGCAATTGTGGAAGCAGGCGACGGGCATTGAAATGCTTGATGGCATTGGCGCGACCGAGATGTTTCACATCTTCATTTCAAGCGCTGGCGACGACGTGAGGCCCGGTGCTATCGGCAAGGTGGTATCGGGATACAGGGCGCAAGTTGTCGATGTGCAGGGCAATCCTTTGCCGCCGGGAACGGTTGGCAAACTTGCAGTCATCGGCCCCACCGGTTGCAAGTATCTCGACGAACCACGACAGAAAAAGTACGTCAAGAGCGGCTGGAATTATCCGGGTGATTCGTTCGTGATGGATACCGATGGCTACTTTTTCTATCAGGCACGCGATGACGACATGATCATTACGGCTGGCTACAACGTGGCGGGTCCCGAGGTCGAGAATTGCCTCGCACAACACTCAGCAGTGGCGGAGTGCGCAGTGATCGGCCAGGTCGATGTTGAGCGCGGGATGATTGTGAAGGCCTTCATTGTGGTGAAGCCCGAAGCTGTTGCCGACGAAGCGCTACGGCTCGTCTTGCAGGACTTCGTGAAAGCAAATCTGGCTCCTTACAAGTACCCACGCCAAATTGAATTCGTCGCAAGCTTGCCGCGAACAGAAACCGGAAAACTACAGCGGCATCGGCTGCGCCAAACTGAGATTACAAAATGAAACTACTGCAACCTCCCGAATGGCTCGCACCTAAGGGCTACGCCAACGGAATTGCAGCTCGCGGCACGATGGTATTCGTCGGTGGACAAATTGGATGGAACGGTCATCAGCATTTCGAGACCGATGATTTCATCGCGCAAACGCGGCAAGCCTTGTTGAACATCGTGGCTGTGCTGCGTGAAGCGAATGCTGGCCCGGAACACATGGTGCGCATGTCCTGGTACATCGTGGATCGCGACGAATATGTGGCTCGGCTCAAAGAGCTGGGTGCGGTGTATCGCGAAATCATCGGACGCAATTTTCCAACGATGAGCTGCGTTGAGGTATCGCGTCTGGTGGAGTCTCGTGCAAAAGTTGAGATCGAAGTGACTGCTGTCGTCCCCGACACGAATTAGGATTTGCCTTCAATTTCTGCGCGGGGTATCTGCGTGCGGCCTTTGCGCACATAATTTTCTCGTGTCCCCGTCTGGCATACTCTCGCGAAAGTCACTAATCACGAAACAGCGTGCCAGACGGCGCACACGACAGAGGAGATCGCATGAAAAAGGTAGAGGCCATTATCAAGCCGTTCAAGCTTGACGAGGTACGGGAGGGTTTGGCTGAGGCCGGTGTTACGGGGCTGACAGTAACCGAGGTCAAGGGGTTCGGACGGCAACGCGGTCACACGGAGCTCTATCGTGGTGCCGAATACGTCGTTGACTTTTTGCCGAAGACCAAGGTTGAACTTATCGTTGCCGACGGTGACGTTGAGCGCGTCGTTGAGGCGATCGTCAAAGCCGCACGTACCGGAAAAATCGGCGATGGCAAGATCTTTGTGTCGAATGTGGAGCAGGTATTGCGCATTCGTACCGGGGAAACAGGGGATGCGGCGATCTAGCTGTTGTTAGGGGTTAAATTCGTTCAGGGAGAAAATCAGCCATGTCAATGATGGATGAATTCAAAACCTTTGCACTCAAAGGCAACGTGATGGATTTGGCGGTGGGCGTCATCATCGGCGGCGCTTTCGGCAAGATTGTCGATTCGACCGTGGGCGACCTGATCATGCCGGTTGTCGGCAAGATTTTTGGCGGTCTGGACTTCTCAAGCATGTTGATCGTGCTGGGGGACAATCCGAACAAACTCACTTCACTGGCTGACCTCAAGAAGGCTGGCGTCGCCACTTTTGCTTACGGCAATTTCGTCACCATCCTGATCAACTTCATCATTTTGGCGTGGATTATTTTCATGATGGTCAAGGCAATGAATAAGTTGAAGAAAGCCGAACCTGTTCCTGCACCTGCTGTGACACCAGAAGACGTGGTTTTATTGCGTGAAATCCGTGACAGCTTGAAAAAGTAAGGCAGTAAGTTTCGGGGAAATACCCTAGATTTTGAAATAAAACCGACCAACTGGTCGGTTTTGTTTTTTGTAGGATTACACTGGCTACCGCTAGGAAGTTTGCGCCACTGTTCGGTAGTGAGTGCGAAGTTAAAGACTGTTTAAAGGAGGAAATCATGGTTCGTAGAATTTCAGTGTTGTTGGGCGCAATGGTGGTGATGGCGAGTGCGTCTGCGCAACTTAAAGTCGGAGTCACTGTGTCCGCTACGGGGCCAGCTGCATCGCTCGGCATCCCCGAAAAAAATACGTTTGAGCTGATGCCAAAAACCATCGGTGGCTTGTCGGTCACCTACATCGTGCTCGACGATGCGTCGGACACCACCAAAGCTGTCACCAACGCCAAGAAGCTGATTTCAGAGGATCAGGTTGACGTCATCATCGGCTCAACCACCACGCCAAATTCCCTGGCGATGATCGACGTTGCGGTCGACGCTGAAACGCCGATGATCTCCATGGCCGCCTCGGCGCGCATCATCGCACCGTCGAGTCCTAAAACGCGCTGGATTTTCAAGACTCCGCAGAATGATTCGCTGATGGCAGATGCCATTGCCGTACACATGAAGGCCAACGGTGTCGCGAACATTGGCTTCATCGGTTTCAACGACGCCTACGGCGAAGGCTGGCTTCAGGAAATGCGCACTTCCGCAAAAACGGCGGGCATCACGATCGTCGCAGACGAGAAGTTCAATCGCACCGACGCTAGCACGACTGGGCAGGTCCTGAAGCTGATGGTAGCCAATCCACAGGCGATTCTGATTGCTGGTTCCGGCACACCGGCTGCGACACCGCACAAAGAGCTGGTGGCGCGGGGCTATAAAGGCAAGATTTACCAGACGCACGGCGTGGCTAACTCAGACTTTTTGCGCGTGATGGGTAAGGATGCTAATGGCACGCTGCTGCCAGCGGGACCAATGCTGGTCTACGAGCAACTGCCCGATAGCAACCCGATCAAGAAGGTAGCCAAAGAGTACATCACGGCCTATGAGGCGAAGTTTGGTCCTCGCTCCACGTTTGGTGGTCACGCCTATGACGCGGTCGCGCTATTGACGCGAGCCGTTCCGGAGGCCGCCAAGTCGGCGAAGCCGGGTAGCAAAGAGTTTCGGGCTGCGTTGCGTAATGCACTGGAAGGCGCCAAGGATGTCGTTGGCGTGCATGGCGTGTTCACCATGTCGCCCGGTGATCACAACGGACTTGATAATCGCGGTCGCATGATGATGACGATCAAAGACGGCAAGTGGATGATTGCTACTAAGTAATCGGTTCGGTTTTGCAGCTTTTTCGACTACAAAATAGATCTGTCATTTCCGCCTTTGCGGGAATGACAGCATGAGCGGGGCCGGTTTTGGATAGCACGATCGCCGCGTTGCTGACGCAGGACGGATTGACTAACGGCGCGATTTATTGCATGTTGGCGCTGGCGCTGGTTCTGGTGTTTGCCGTGACGCGCGTGATCTTTGTACCGCAGGGCGAGTTCGTGGTGTTCTCTGCATTGACGCTCGCCGCCTTTGAGCAAAACAAGTTGCCGGGTACGGTCTGGCTGTTGCTGGCGCTTGGAATTGCTGCTGCACTCGCCGATGCGGTCAGCCTGTGGCGCGAGCCGAGTCGCTTGCTGCGAGCATGGCTCGGCACCAGCCTGCCGTCCGTGGCGGCGGCAGCGCTCGTCTGGTTCGTTGCCAGCGCGCAATTGCCGTTTTCTATTCAAGTCTTGACTACGATCGTTGCGGTTACCGCGATGGGCCCCACGGTGTATCGCCTCGCATTTCAACCCATTGCGAATGCCACGGTCTTGACGCTACTGATCGTCTCGGTCGCAGTGCACTTCGTGCTGACTGGCCTCGGTCTTTTGTTCTTCGGTGCGGAAGGCGTGCGCACGCAGCCGTTCACCAGCGCGTCGTTCACAATCGGCGCGGTGAATATTTCGGGCCAGAGCCTGCTGGTTTACGCGTTTACCGCGTTTCTCGTGATCGCGATGGCGGCGTTTTTCAAGTTCACATTGTTCGGAAAGGCGCTTCGCGCGACGGCTTCCAATCGGACTGGCGCGCGGCTCGTGGGCGTGAGTCCGAATTTTGCGGGCAGCCTGAGCATCACGCTTGCGGCAGCGATTGGTGGCGTGTCGGGACTCCTGATCGGGCCGATCGCGACGGTTTACTACGACTCGGGGTTTTTGATTGGGCTCAAAGGCTTCGTCGGTGCAATCGTCGGTGGACTGGCGAGCTATCCCATCGCTGCGGGCGGCGCGATCTTCGTGGGGCTGGTGGAAGCGTTCTCGTCGTTTTGGGCCAGTGCCTACAAGGAAGTGATCGTGTTCACGCTGATCATTCCCGTGCTTCTGTGGCGTTCCCTGACCACGACGCATCACGAGGAGGAGTGACGTGAAGTCGCTCTCCGTCTCGCGCATTCTGGTGCTTGCCGTTGTAGCACTGCTCGTAGTCGCGCCGGTCATCGCACCAGCGTTTTACGTGACTTTGCTCAACTACATCGGTCTCTACAGTCTCGTCGCGCTGGGCCTTGTGTTGCTCACTGGAGTC
>JBBRVM010000269.1:0-5640 GCA_038246865.1 Burkholderiales bacterium | reverse complement strand
TGATCGGCACCGTCGATGAATCCACCGGCGTTCACCCGATTCGGCTGTACGATCAGATGCGTTGCCGTCGGGAAGTAGCCGTAGAACTGCTCACCCGCCACAATACCTTCGACCGCACTCGCCACCACAGTCGCAAATCCCCACACCGGAATCACGCCCCACGCCGGGTCGGTCGAAGGGAAGAATTGCCAGTAATGCATCGCGTCGCCAAATATCGCGTAGGTCACGTTGTTCGCTGTGAATGCAAACCGATCAACGCTGAGAAGTACTTCGCCTACCTCAGGCGTGTCGTCCAACGCCTCGCGAACCTGGCGCATGACCGACGGGTTCTTTTTGTCAAATTCGATAGCGTATTTGGGGGTTTGAGTCGACATGGTGGTGTTGGAGTGTGGGTAAGTGAGCTTAGGCTAGACGACGTTATCGGATGAATCTAAAACTTTTGAGGCGACCACAATAGCATCAGCTTTGCGTCGAGCTCGCGTTCAATATTAGATTGTCTCGGGAGTTGCGGATAAGTCGACTGTTGACCAAACGACCATACGTACCCATTTGTAGCGGTGCTTTCAAATGAATAGCTATCCCTAATTTTCAGGGTTGTTTCGCGTCGACAACACTTCAAAATGTTCACCTGTCATGTGATTCAGTACAAAACGGTGCAGCGCGTTGGCGATTTGCTTTCCACACCCGCCTTTGGAGAGGAGCTTAGAGAGCAAATTTTTGTTGAGCTGGCGTGTCATAATTTGTCAACGCAAAGCGACAAGTACATGCGAGAAGTGAATCGGTTGGCTGAGGGAAGAGTGAAGAGCGTGATGCCCCGGGGAGCAACACGCTGGATTGTTGCAATCCGGCTCCACGAAATTGTGACTGATCTCGGACTCTGCTGATGGACCTCCCCTCAATTGGAGAATCCAAAGAGCGTCGCGGTGCCACACGTCATGCGACGCGATTTGCTGCTTATGTCTTGATTGGTACGGACTCGTTCGCAGTCAATGTTGAGGACTACTCCACGACCGGCTTTTTGCTGACCTTCGAGCGTGAAAGCCCTGCCCCTGAGCGTTTGGCCGGTTGGGTCGGCATGGCCGTTAGGGTCGACGCGTCGCAGGGCGCGCTGGCCGAAGTCATAAGTCGCCTCGATACGACCGAGACGATCGAGGCCCCGGAATCCATCGAGGGGCGCGTTGTTCACGCCGTGCCAATCGGCTTGGGCGTTCATGTCGAACACTTACCCAAAGCCTGGATCACGCTGCTCGAACACGCCGCCAGACGCCCTGTTATTGAAGCTCGCGACGGCAATCGTGAATACGATCAGTTGATTCAGCGCTGCGTCAGCGTGTACACCAGCTTCTCGCGAAAACTCGCGAGCGAAGTGTTGGCGCGCACGGTCGACAAGCTTGGAGCGCTCGAAGGCAGCGATCCGTTTACTGCATCCCGCTATGAATATGAAGGCGCGCGAACTGCGCTGTCCGAAAGCAGCGCGCGTGTCATTGAGCGTTTCGTGTCAGACAGCAACAAGCGCGTCACCACCGCGCCCGGCGACGACGATATTCTTGACGTCCCCACTGTGTTCGGCGACCTGCGATTGATGCAAGCTGACGAGCTGGAGGACTACCTTGCGGTGTCAGCCGCGATCAAGCGAATCAATGAACGGGTCGCTGCCGCACTGGATCAATTCGAACTGCGTTACGTGCGGCTGGTCGGCATTGCCGTCGCGGCGAAAAAGAATCCGTTTGGTCCTGCTAAAACACTGCGCGGCTTTCGCGAAGCCTCTGCTGACATCACACTATCGCCGCAGAGCGCGCGCCTGCTTTGCGCTGAACTGGAGGCTGTCGCGCTGGCCAAATTCCCGCCGCTGCTTCAGGATTTAAATCAGATGCTGTCGGCCGTTGCGCCCGGAGTGCGCGCGCGGCCGACGGCGACAAAAAAGCGACTGCGTAGCGTCGGCTCGATTCCTGAGCATATGCTTGCGGACGCGGCGATTCCTGATAAGCCAACGCGAGAATTGCTCTCCACACTCCGCGGCAAATACGGCGGCGGCAGCCACATACCGCGTCGCGCGCTGGGCATTATCGAGGCGCTGGCCACCGCCGCCAAGCATGAGGCCGCATCGAAGGAAAAATTCGTACCGTCGCTGCTGCCAATAAACCACGGAGACCCGAACGACGTCGCGACGATGCCCGAACTGCTGGCTGCGATTGACCGCTTGCCGATGTCTGCCGGAGGTGCGTTTGAGCAAGCCACTTCGCGCGAAGTGTTGGCGCAGATGATGCGCCCTGGTGAAGACGTGGACAGCGCGCAGCGACGTCTCGGTGCCACCTTCATTGGCGTACTCGATACCAGCGCCCGATTGTTCCAGCGCGCAAGTCGCGACCTGGTGCCGCAAAGCGATGTCGAGTTACTGATCAAGCGCCTGGAACGCACGCTATTAAAACTCGCGCTACGCGACGGCGAGTTCCCGGCGTCGCCAAGCCATCCAGCACGTCGCGTAGTCAATCTGATTGAACAATACAACTTTGCGGCCAACGACGACGGTCGCCTGAACGACACCAAATTGCGCGCCAGTCTGGACGGGCTGGTAACGCGAATTTGCGAGCAGGCGGACGCCGATTCCGGAGTGTTTGACGTTGTGCAGCACAGTCTGGAACAAGACCTTGAGGGCCTGCGACGAGAGCGACGGGTGCGCATTGATCGCATCAATGAGGCGCTCGAAAGCCGCGACCGCGTTCGCGTTGCGCGCGTTCAGGTGGACGCAGCGCTGGGACGACGTTTGTCCGAGCGGCGTATGCCCCGGGTTGTGATTCGCCTGCTCGATGAAGTGTGGCGGCAGCACTCGGTGTTGATCGGATTGCGTCATGGCAATGAGTCAACCGCATGGCGCGAGAATTTGTTGCTGATCGAGCGCACCATCGCAGTGGCGGCGGCAGGCATTGATGATCCGTCGACCTTGCCTTTGCGCAAAGATCTCTATCGCGAGCTGTCGTCGGTGATGATGCAGGTCGTCAGCGATCAATCGCTGCGCGGTCGGCTGCTAACCGAGCTTGAAGCGATGCTGGTGCACGCCGACGCCGATTTGATGGCCGACGTGATAAATGCGCCGCGATTTGAAGAACCGGATGATGTAATCATCGCGAAAGAAAAAAGCGCAGCGAAAGACGCAGAAAAAGGCGAGCCGAGTATCCCCATGCAGTCGCGCGTTGGCGACTGGTGGGACATGAAGATTGAGCGCAAATGGGTGCCGGTGCAGCTGGTCTGGATGAGCCATTTAACAGGGCATTGCGGCTTCGTCAATCGCTCGGCGAGCAACCGCATGGAAATCACCGAATCGGACTTTCAAAATCAACTTACCAACGGCACCGCGAGGACGCGCGACAGCCTGGATGTTCCGCTGCTGGATCGCACCGAATCTGGCTTGTTGAACGAGGTTTACGCCGAAACGATGCAGCGCGCTGATCGCGATCCTGTGACCGGCTTGCTGACGCGCAAAGGATTCCAGAAACGGCTGACCGATCTGGATGCGCGCACCGATGGCGGCAACAATCACATCGTCGCGCTCATTGAGTGCGACCAGTTCCGTACGATCTCATCTTCTTGCGGCATAGAAGCACTGGAATCGCTCACCAAGACACTTGGTGACCGATTGCTCAAGAGGCTCCCGAAAGACTGCGCCGCAGCGATGTTCCGCGAAGATACGTTTGCCATCCTTATGCCGAATTACCTGCGTCCGGCGGGCTTGCGCACCGTGTCTGAGCTCGTCGTGAGCATTGCAGATTTTCGCTTCATGTTTGAACAACATAGCTTCAGCATCGGCGTTTCGGCGGGCTTCGCTGCGTTCGGCTCCGGACAATGCAGCGCCGGTGAAGTGCTGCGACGTGCGGACGCAGCTTGCCTCGCCGCCAAGGCGTTGGGACGTAACCGCCTGCAAGAATACGAGCCAGAGAATGCCCAGCTGCGTGATGAAGAAGCGCTACTGACCTGGGCCGGTCGCGCGGAGGCACTTCTGATGAGCGAGGATTTGTTCCTGCGTGCGCAAATGGTCATGCCGATTGGGGCGGACGCTGAAGAGCTTCCATCCTACGAAATTTTGCTCGGCATCGAGCCACGTAGCGGACAGGTTTCCGGGCCGTACGCGTTCGTGGTGGCGATGGAGCGCCTGGGCCGGTCACACGAGCTGGATCTGTGGGTGTTGCGGCAATCGTTTGATTGGATCACCCAGAACTGGATGGTGATGGAGTCCATCGGCGGAGTGTCGATCAATCTTTCAGCGCCCTCTCTGCGCAATCCGGAAGTGTCACGCTTCTTGCGGCAGGAACTTTCGCGCAGTAACTTTCCGGCGCAAAAAATCACGTTCGAAATCACCGAGAGCGCTGCGATCCAGAGCTTTGACTCTGCGGAGCATTTCATTCGCGACATTCACCGCTACGGCTGCCGCTTCTCGTTGGACGATTTTGGCAGCGGCTTTACGTCCTACGCGCATCTGAAGCGACTGTCGACCGACACGTTAAAAATTGACGGCAGTTATGTCAAAGATTTGTTGGGTAATCCGAGCGATTTAGCCATAGTCAAATCCATGACCGAAATCGCGCATACGCTCGGCATGAAAGTGGTCGCCGAATGGGTCGAGACGCCACAAATTCTTGAGAAGTTGATTGAGTTGGGCGTGGACTACGCGCAGGGCTATGCGGTGCATAAACCGGTGCGGTTGGTCGAGCTGGTTGCGGCGCGGGCGGCACCGACGGCCGCTGTTGCGAATGGTTGAGATTTCGCGATTTATGGAAACATTGAACAAGTCCATCCGGTCTTGGTTGAAGTGATCTATAACTTTAACGCGTTGAAACAACGGCGATTGAACGGCCACCGTTTACCAGCTTAAGGTTGAAATCGATGCAGTTATCAGCTTATGGATCAGTGCTGAAGATCGCGAAGTTCTTAATCGCGATTGGTTCACTGGTGCCGTGACGTGCTCGATGCGAATTGATTGAGCCGCAATACCTAAAGCCCGCTATTGGCCGCCGCCCGGTTAGTCTAGAACGATCGCTTCGCATTTATTTCTTGCAACTCTGGCTTGATGGGACGAGCCGGTGACATCGCTATGAGGTTGCCGCAAACCAGAACGCGTTGGCGGTTAATACTGAGCTAACCTTTTTTCAACGAGTAGCCCATGTTGAGCGTCGGCACCCTTTCAGTCGTGTCAACTCATGGGAGCTACTCACGCACTGCAATGTTGTCCGCATTGCGACGGCGAGTATCAGCGCCTGCGCCACGATGGGCAGCTTAAAAGCCTACGATTCGTGGCGTCTTACTGTTACGTGACTATGCAGTCGTTTCTACGGCGGCGGGTCGGTCAACGCTCGCCGGTGTTTTTAGCGTCAAGTCCGCTGGAGCGATGTCGGTAGACGCCAACTTCGCTCCCCGCAAGCGCAGCGCATTGGTGATGACCGAAACCGACGACAGGCTCATCGCCAGCGCGGCGATCATCGGAGACAACAACCAACCTGTCAACGGGTACAACGCACCTGCCGCCAGGGGCACGCCAAGTGCGTTATAGATGAACGCGAAGGTGAGGTTTTGCTTCATGTTTCTGATCGTCGCTACCGAGATCGCACGTGCCGTTGCGATGCCCCGCAGATCGCCCTTCACCAGCGT
>JBBRVM010000268.1:0-5674 GCA_038246865.1 Burkholderiales bacterium | reverse complement strand
TTACCTCATCCCGCAAACACGGTAGCCGTATCGGGAGCATATCGGCAATGCGGGATAGGCCATTGGTGGTTAGAGCGCTACGCTTCGGGCAGTGATAGGAACACTCCGAAATACTAGGAAATGTTCCATAGCGGCAGCAGCAAAAAAGTACAAAAAAAAGTACGCGGCTGCCAGATTTAGACCGGTTTTTTTAATTTGAAATAACCATACCGAGGGGTAGACATGCGGATTCCTGCGCGCAATTCAATCACTTCATCCATCGCGACCACGTCGCTTGACCGCGACGCGACCAATCTTTTTTCTTTCATTGTCATTGTGACTGGAGACTTACATGTCTACTACGATGTTTAGTCGTTTCTGCGGGATTACGGTCCTGCCTCGACTTTTGCTGGCGCTGGCTGCCGTTGCACTGGGAGCATTCAGCGCATCTAGCGCGTCCGCGCAGGAAATGGGCAACACGCTAAAGACCAATCAGTCGTTGGCCGTAAATCAATATTTGCGCTCTACCAACAAAGCTTACAAGCTGGTGATGCAAGGTGACGGAAACCTCGCGCTTTACCGCGAACCGTCGACCTATATCTGGGGCACGGGTGCCACGGCGGGAAGGCGTGCAGTAATACAGGGAG
Source organism: Burkholderiales bacterium (assembly GCA_038246865.1). Lineage (GTDB taxonomy): Bacteria > Pseudomonadota > Gammaproteobacteria > Burkholderiales > Casimicrobiaceae > Casimicrobium. The sequence goes on along the minus strand of JBBRVM010000268.1, from coordinate 5,048 downwards.
ATGGCAATCTGTGCATGTACGCGCCAACCGGAGGTGGTGCCTGGTGCAACTTCAGTAACGGTGCCAGCGGAGACTATTACCTCATCCTGCGTGACTCCGGCGATCTGGAGATCTTCCGGGGCCAGCCTTCCGCAGCTGCGTCGAGCGTGCTGGTGTGGACCACCGCGGTGGACACGGCTTACTACGGCAACAAGTACGCCGACTTAAAAAACGCTTTTGGAACCGATGCCAAAAGGCTCATGGATCACTGGATCACCTACGGTCGGTTCGAGGGACGCTCTCCCAAGAATGGCATCAATGACGACGGCTTCGTGCACGCCAGAAGCGTGAACCTGGAGACGATGTTCTACGCGAATAAATACCCGGATCTGAAAAACGCTTTCGCATACGACGCCGAAAAACTGTACCAACACTGGATGAATTTCGGACGCGCAGAGGGCCGCATTCCTAACAAGGCGACTGAGGACTTCCTCGCGCCCGCAGCTCGCTCCGCTAACGGTCAGTCCTCTATGCGCAACAGCGATTGGTTGCACGTCAACGAGTTTCTCCGCGCACCGGGTGGTGGCTACATTGCAATTTTGCAGAGCGATCTCAATTTTGTGATCTATCAGACCGGGTCAATGGCTGGTATATCGGCAGCCACCCACCGCTGGAATTACGGTGCCACCAGTTCGGGGCCAGGGGTTTTGCGTATGCAAACGGACGGGCATTTCTGCGTGTACAAGGGCAGCGTGACTGCGCAGGGGCAAGGTGTCAAATGCATGCCTGCCGGTGCTGGCGGCCCGATCGGTCGCTACTTCCTGACATTGCAAGACGACGGCAATCTGGTGATTTACAAAGGTGCAGGCCCGACCGATCAGCGCGGCTGGATCTGGGATCGCATCACTACGGCTCCGTCAAAAGGATTCAGTTTTACGTCGATGGTTGAGTCCGTCGCTAATGTCGTTGCCAGTAACGTCAGCAACACAGCAGTCGGTGTCGGCAACACAGTGGCCCAAGTGACAGTCACTGCGGCTAATGATCTTGCTCGTGAAGTGACAGCGAGCGCCAATCTGGTGACCACGCAGATCGTCAACACGGCAAACAAAGTTGCCAACGATACCGTCGGTGTTGCAGTCACCGTTGGTCGTGGCGTAGAGCAGGGCGGCAAAATTGTCGGTACTGAGATCGTCAAAAACGGCGAAATCGTCGGCTACGCCGTGGCCAATCTGGCGGTTGACGCATGGAATTTGCTTAAGGGTAGTTGCGGTGTGATTGGGCGCAAAGTGTTTCCCATCGATCCTTACTTTCAGGGCTATAAGCAGATCAACAGTGTGGTGAACACCTATGGTGGCTTTGTTCCCGGTAGCGCCGAATATAAGAAGGCGACTGACCTTGCGAATCAGTGCTTTGACTGGGCGCAAGACGGTTTCTATTGCGCGTTCCCGGCGGAGATCGAAAAGATCGTCAGCCAGTCGGCCACTATTCCAGGCAACCTGATCAACCTCTCCACCCGTGTATTCAACGAAGCAAAGACACAGGATTGTTTGATCGCTGGTGCCGCAACGGTGACCTTTGGTGCGATGGGTTTGCAGGTCTGCGCGCTGGGGAAAGTGGTAGTCAACGACGCGCAAAAGGCGTTTGCCTGCTTCTCGGCGGCTGAGGCGAAAGGCGTGATGAAAAAATTCTTCACGCCGGGTCAATCAGCCCCGAGCTTTCCAAACAAAGCGTCATGTGAAGGCATCGGTGAACTCGCGTTCACCGTTGCAGAAACGATCGTGACAGAAGGCCTGAGTAAAGAAGCCGCCGCCGCGAAAAAAGCGGGCAAGAGCAATACTGTCGCTATCGTTGCAGATCAATTGCGCTCGGTCTACAAGGTGGCCGCAGCAGGCGCGCAGTACGATCAAATTATGGGCGAACTCGAAAAACTGCCTGAGTGCAAATAGGACCTGTTGAGCGATGTGTTTCGATACCGCGTCGCTCGCTCAGCTAACGCATGCCTCAGCGTGTGAAGCCTTTAAGCGCATGCGGGTTTGCGGTTCGCAGCCGTCTAAGGCCACCGGTCGGCGACCGCTTTGTTTAAGCTACTTGCAAGAATCCGTTCTGCCTGGCCCCTGTAATCATTATTTATTGCGACGATGACCATGACCATGACCATGACAAAAGCTCCAGGTGAATCAGTAATCAAAAGTGCCGGACGGAAGTCCGCGCTCTCCGTTGCGGTGGCGTTGGCCGTTGCCACGTTCGGGATGTCAGGTTGTTCGACCGTTGGCGGCGCGTTGAGCGGAACCGCGTCAACGGGGCCGACGCTGGGCGCTACGACACACTCGTCGAACATGATTGCCCCGACCAAGCTGGCCGACACGATTAACAAGGCGAAGCTGACAACAGCAGCCCGGCAAATCGCGGCAGCAGGAATTAAAGCGCTTGACGCAAAAGATTACAAGTCCGCGAACGACCACTTTAACCTTGCGCTGAAAACAGACGTCAACAACTCGTATCTGCACTTCCTAAATGCGCTCGCCTATCACTACCGCGGACTCGATGGAGAGAGTACTTTGTTGACACTTGCGCAGCAGGGCTACGAGATGGCCGTGCAGTTTGACTCCAGCAACATCGTGGCGCGCCACTTTTTGGGGCTTTTGCACCTTGATCGCCGTGAATATGCTCAGGCGGAACACCAATTGATGGAGGCCTCGCTGTATCAAAAGGATGACCCTGAACTCCTGAATGATCTCGCAGTCGCGGCCTACTACAACAAGGACGCGAAGACTGCGTACGCAGCACTGCAAGGGTTGCAGGCACTGGGCATCAACACTCATCAGGACTTGAAGACATTGCGCAGTTTGGCAATTTCGGCTGCATCGCTCGGTGAGAAGGAACGCGCGGCGGGCTTCCTTGCGGAATTGCGTCAAGCGGGCGCACCGAAGACTGAATCCGACTACGTCGCACGTCGGCTCGAGAACTGGGACAGTTCCTACAAGTCAGAAATGCTGCGCACGCAGTTCTCTAACCGACCGTCCAACGTGCCGCCGCCTGTGCAGCCAGGCAGTGGGCTAACGATGCCGGGCGGCTTGCCGGGTCAGTCTGGCTTACCCGGCCAGTCCGGACTTCCGGGTCAACCAGGCCTCGGCCTGCCGGGGCAACCGCGCGCACCCGGACAAACCGGCCTCGGCGCTTTCGTCGACAAACAAATGGTGATGGTAGACGTCGTCATTGTGTCTTCCGAGGATGACAACTCGAACACGATGGGCGTCAATCTGCTTGATGGCTTGAAGGCGCAATTCGGCAGCACGGCGGGCACGCCTGGATATAGCCGTTCGACCAATCAAGTGACTGACTTGCTAACTAACGCCCTCACCACGTCGGCGCGCACTATCACGCGCTCCATCGGACTTGCGGGCATTAACTACACGTTGAATATCGCCAACGCCAGCGAGCGCAGCGACGAGGTTTTAGCGCGTCCAACACTGGTTGCACTGGCCGGTCAAACCTCACAATTTTTCTCGGGCGTGGATGTGATCGGTGCTGCCGTTTCGAGCGGTCAGGGCAGCTCGGTTCAAGTGCAAAAGGAAGTCGGAGTAAGGCTTGCCGTAACGCCAGAGTTTTTGCCTGATGGATTGATCCGTCTACAAGTCGTCGCCGAGCGTACGTTCTTGACCAATCCGAGTTCAAGCGTTGTATTTGACTTCCGGCTTGACACCACGAAAACGATTGTCAACGCCAACGTCGCTATGCGATTTGGCGAAACACTGATTTTGAGTGGACTCTCGGAACGCGATAAAGGCGGCGACAACAGCGGAGTGCCAGGGATTCGTGATGTCCCGATTGCACAGTATTTCTTCTCCAAGAAAACAACGCGCGACTATCAAAAAAGCGTGCTCATCATGATCACACCGCGTATGCCGCAATACACCTCGCGCGACACGAGCACGGCGACGGCGGAACGCGCCAAAATGAGCGAATGGGATCGGGTGCAGGGTGAGTTTGAAGACAAGTACAAACTCTGGTTCAAGACCATTCCCAATACCGCTTTCATCACGCAAAAACTCGATCAGAGCAGTCTGTACCGAGAATTCCGCACGGGCGATCTGGAAATGCCTTCCTGGATGTCGCGTCGTTCGCACGAAGGCAAATTGCGCGCTGCGCTTGAATTCCTTTTTTACTAATCGCGATACCACCGTCATTTCTTCCAGTACCCTTCTTGATCTAACGCGGCAATTGTGATGGCGTTCCTATGCGGGCTACGACGCGGTTCAGCACGACGCGTCGTAGCCTCGCTGGTCGTACTGGCCGCAATGACCGCTCTGCTGGGTGGAGCAAATGCGCAGACGCAGAACGCCACCACTGCCTTCGTCGAAAATCCTCAGTTAACGCGCGTGCGCGGAAGTGCAATCGACGTTGCCATTACGGTCGACGGCTGGGTGTACAGCATCGATCCCGAGGGTTCCGCGTGGGTGCAAAAACCGACATCGGGTGGAACCTGGACGAAACTGCCGGGCGTATTTCGTGCTGTTCGCGCTGGCTTGGATGGCTCCGTTCGTGCTATCGGAACAGACAATCAACTATACGTACTGAATGGGTCATGGTGGCGCAGCACAGGTGCCGTCGCGGTGCGCGATGTAGCCGTCACGCCAGACGGCAATACGTATGTGCTTTCGCTTGATGGTGCACTGGAAGCCGTTGACGCGACTGGCGAGGTGATTGGCCACAATAGTGGTGCTGAAACGGGTGATTTTCAATCCGTGGTTGTTGACGAACACGGACTGCCCTGGCTGTGGAACACGCGTGGTGGAATCAAGCGATTTGACGGTTTGAACTGGGTATTACAGAACCGGTTTACCTCCGATGGAATACGGAGTTTGGCCACTGCGGTTGACGGGACCGTGATACTGATTGATGGTCGAGGTGCCGCGCATCGCTGGCGCAGCGAAAGCGCCGACTGGCAACCCGAAATCGTCAGCGAACCGATGCGCACCGTAGCGATTGGGCCGGGCGGCAAACCTTGGTATCTTTCGGAGAGTGGATCGCTTTGGGCGAGCGCCTCATTCTCCGGCACAGCCGTAATT
>JBBRVM010000267.1:0-5689 GCA_038246865.1 Burkholderiales bacterium | reverse complement strand
GGCCTGCCTGATGCCCATCATGATGGGCTTCATCCTTGCGTTCAAGGTGGAGCGACGCAGCCGCTTTGCGGGGCTGCTGGTCATCACTGCGGCGCAAACCGCCAGCATCTGGAACGTCGGTATCAAGACGGCGGCCGCCCAGAATATGGTCGCAGTCGGGTTCGTCGAGAAACAGTTTCAAACCACCATCACCTGGACCGAGTGGTTCATTGCCGGGGCACCCTTTGCCGCGCTGCTGTCGGTGGCGCTTTACTTCATCATGACTCGCATGATGAAGCCGGAAATGGCGGAGATCGTCGGCGGCAAGGCGACGATTCGCGACCAGCTCGCGGCGGTCGGCCCGATGACGCTGCGCGAGTGGAAGCTTTTGCTGTTGGTGCTGGCGCTGCTCGGGTTCTGGTCGACCGAGAAGGTGCTGCACAATTTCGACACCTCATCGACAACGATTGCTGCCATCGGGCTGATGCTGCTGCCACGAATCGGCGTGATGACGTGGTCGGAGTCGCAAAAGGGATTTCCGTGGGGCACGGTCGTGCTCTTCGCCGTGGGGATCAGTATCGGCACAGCGCTCTTGAAAACGAACGCCGCTGCGTGGCTGGCCAATCTCATTGTGCTGAACCTCGGACTGCAGCAGGCGAGTGCCTTCGCGATACTGATGTTGCTGTCGCTGTTTCTGATCGTGATTCACTTAGGCTTCGCAAGCGCTACGGCGCTTGCGTCCACCATGATTCCCATCGTTATCAGCGTGCTGATGGCCGTGCAGACGCCAGGGATTAACGTCGTGGGCATGACCATGCTGCTGCAGTTCGTCGTGAGCTTCGGCTTTATCCTGCCAGTCAACGCCCCGCAAAACATGATCGCGTACGGAACCGGGACGTTCGAGGCCCGCGATTTTGTGCGCACGGGGCTCGTGATCACAGCAGCCGCGATGGTCTTGCTGGTCGTCTTCTCGCTGACTTACTGGCCTTGGATGGGCTACATGACCAGGGCGTTATGACTTGGGGCTGCTCGCTCGCTTGCCCCCTGCGCAGGCGTGGCCCGAGAGGAGCAGTGATCTCTATCTCAGCTATTCGCTGAAAGGCCCACTGAATAGGGCATAGAGGCAAATTCGTATCTATATCGACTTTGTGCGATATCGAGCCACTGCCCCGGCATGGCGGCGCTTTCATAAAAATGCTGAATCAAAAAAGCGATTGGAAGTGGGACGTGACTTGACCCAAGCGAGTTTCGTGCCGTCGCGTTTCGACTGGTCATATGCTTCTCAACTCTTCTATAAGACTGCGGGTTTGCCCGCATATAAACACACGCGCCTTTCGCAACACTTACGCCTCGATCGACCGTTTGGATTAATTGTTTAAAAAGGTCGTTCGCACGAAGACAGTCTGAGGTGCGGCGCGAGATCGCGTTGCAGAAGGAACGACTGCGGAAACAGGACGACAACAACTAATCAACGTCCCAAACAAAGAGTGAGGACAATGAATGCAAAGAGCGCATTGGATGCAGTGAGGGCTCCACGAGTGCCAAAGGTGTCACCAGTGGATTGCGAGCCTGGATGTGCGCCGTATTCGCGGCGCTTCTGTTGGTCGGCGCATCGCCGCCTGCGCAGGCGGCCGGTTACTCTGAGACGAAGTACCCGATTGTTCTTGTTCACGGTCTGTTCGGATTTGATTCGCTGCTGGGCGTTGATTACTTTTACGGCATACCGGGCAACCTGCGCGCCAACGGGGCCAAAGTGTTTGTCGCGGAAGTCTCGGCGGCCAATTCAACCGAGGTGCGCGGGGAGCAGCTGCTCGCGCAGGTCAACACCATTCTCGCCCTCACTGGGGCAAGCAAAGTCATCCTCATCGGCCATTCGCACGGCGGGCCGACGATTCGCTATGTGGCCGGGGTCGCGCCGGGTAAGGTGGCCTCGGTGACCTTGATCGGCGGCGTCAACAAGGGTTCACGCGTGGCGGACCTGCTGCGCCGTGCGCTTCCGGTCGGATCGTTCACCGAGGCGATTGTGACGAGCACTGCCAACGCATTGGCCGACATCATCACCGCGCTCTCCGGCGCGAAGTCACCGCAGTCCTCCGTCGCCGCGCTCAACTCACTCTCGACCGCAGGCTCCGCCGCATTCAACCAAAAATTTCCGCAGGGCTTGCCTGCGGATTGTGGCAACGGCGCAGACCTGATCAACGCGCTACTTCTCATGGACGGGTGTTCGCCGACTCACCAACGTATTGGACGTCTCCGACGGTGCGCTCGGTATCCTCGGCTGGCAACACAACGGGCAAGCTAATGACGGACTGGTCACTGCGTGCAGCGCGCGCCTCGGCCGCTCGCTCGGGGACTATCAGCAAAACCATCTGGATGAAGTTAATCAGATTCTCGGTTTCACCGACATCTTCTCAGTCAGTCCAGTCACCCTGTACCGCGAACACGCCAATCGCCTGAAATCGCTCGGTCTGTAACGCTCCGACAACAGAGGCAGGTTGATCGTGAATAAACGGATCGTCGTGGGCGCGGCATTCGTCGCGCTGGTAGCGTTGTCAGCGGCGAACCTCACGTTCACCTGTGGCGCGTTGCCGGAAGGCATCGTGAAGCCTGTGGACGCCGCCCGTTGGCCATCAATCTTGCCAATCGGCTCGACGCCCGGTTTGCCACCCATCCCCGCGCCGGAGCGGGAACGGCTGGCGAGCAATGCGCAAGATTCTTTGCTTAATGGTCAGTTCATTGCGCTGATCGAGCAAACGTTCGCGAACTTGCGCAGCACGGATCGGGCACAAGCGATCATCGATGCGAAAGCATCGCTGCTCAAAGAAATTCCCTCGCACTTACATGCACGCGCACTCGATTTGTTACGTCGCTACATGGATTACAGCGAAGATTCGATGTCGCTGCCCGCTGCCGACATCGCAAACCTGAACGCACTGCGGAACATGCTCGCCATGCGTGATGTGATGCGGCAGAAGTTTTTTACCGCTGCCGAAATCGAAGGGCTGTTCGGCGACCAGTCGCGTCACGATCAATTTTTCGTAAGGAAGCTGGAGATTCAACAACAGACGGATCTCACAGCAGAACAGCGCCGGGTAGCCATCGAAACCGCTGAACGAACGCTGCTGAGTGACGCACAACGTGCCGCACGCAAAGAAACCGTTTTGCATCTCGACGCTAGCGCGCAAACCGACGCCATGAACGCCCATGCGCTGAGCCCCGAGTCACGGTTTGTCGAACGTGCGCAAAACTACGGCGCAGAAGCCGCTGCACGGCTAGCGCAGCTTGATGATGAGGCGCAACGCTGGAATGCGCGTCTGGACCAATATGCGAGGGCCGATGCCGACTCGCGCGAACAACTACGCAAAACATTATTCACTGCCAAAGAGGTGCTGCGCGTGGACGCAGCCAACGAACCACGACAACAGCGATCAGCGAGAAAAAGCAATACCTAGCTGGCCCGGTCGCAAGAATGAAAAGGCCCGGACACGTATTGCAACGTTTCGGGGCTGGCATGGGCAGTGGCTACCGGCTCAAGCTTGCTTTCGCTGAATGGCTTGATTCACTTTCGCCGCAGCCGAATCTGATTGCGCGGTGAGTACCGATGATTTCATTCATACGAATTTCGCAGCGTGAGTCGATGCCATAACCCTACGCCAATGCGGCGTTGTACAGTTCATCGACAAAGCGAATATTTTTCGGAGCCAGCGGCCGAATGCCGGATTTCACCGAATAGCAAGGGCTTTCTCCGTTGCCCGTAGCTACGCCGAAACCAGCTTTCGATCAGCGTCCCGCAGCGGGAACATCCGCGGATACCACGTCGACAAATATCCCGCGTCCGCCGCCCTGTCGTACAGTGGGTCGCACACCACCGCGAGTCTGCTCCATTTCGCAAAATCATGGATGGGCACCGACTGGTCGCGATTGAGCACCACGAAGGCATGATTCCAGCTACCGCGATACACGGCGAAAAATTCCACGGGACGAGTATCCTGCCGCTGCAAGTGTCGAAAGGCAATGGCTGAAAGCTCGCAGCAGTTGCCCGTTTGCGACGCCTTCGCCTCGCGAATCCATTGATCCACAAAGTCATCCCAACCCGCCTTGCGATTCGCCATCGCGGCGCGGTTTTCTCGTTCCAGATAGAGCGAGTAGAGGCGCACCGCAAATTTTTCCTGCACTTCATTTGGATCGCGAATCCACCCACCGCCCGTATTAAGGCCGCGATATCGCACTTGACTCTTCACATGCGCAATCGCCCCCTTCGCCGCAGCGAGATATTCCGAGAAAACCATTTCAGACCTCTTCCGTTGCCAACCGCGGATTGCCGTTGTTCACTCGATAGTGCGGAAAACGGCGGGAATGGGCTCATGCGGCGGTCATGGGAGCGCGAATGGGTGGCTGCGCAATCGCGGCTGACAACAACTATTAGGCGGCGAAGCGCTCTACTGTCCCAGTTTCAAACTGATCGTGGCGAGATTTTTTTGGCCGGCGCTCGTGATGATGCCGTGATCCTGAACATCTGCGAACGTCGCGTCTTCGCTCAGGCTCTCCATCGTGCGCGTCACTTGTCCGCGTGCGGTCACGCGCAGGGTCAGCACGTAACGATCATCCTCACGACGCACATCCTCCAGCGTCGCATTGCTGTCGATATGGCGCGCCACCATCGTCCGCATATCGGCGGGCATTTGTGTTTGTGAGTGCGCGTGCAGTGCTGCAGGCGCAGACGCGGCAGGTGATTTGCCGCTTGCTGCGGCAGCGGCGTACGTCCCGACGCCGTTCTCCAGCTCATAAGCCTCGCGTTCGATGCGTCGCCTCGTCTCGGGCGCGATGATGTCGTTAGGCCCGATGACAGGTGTGGGTACCGTCGATATCCAGTGCGTCCAGTAGGTATTGATGTCAAACCAGTACGGAATACCCGCGCCCGTCTCGGCCCACACGGACAGCACGCGCGCCTCGAGCACGTTGGTGCGGCCCACCAGGCCGCCCTCTACATCCCGACGCAGCCGCACGATCTGCGGGCCCATCGAGCCCTGTCGGTAGTCCACGACTTTGTAATCGTAATTGTTGTGCTTTGGGTAGGTCACCCGCAAGTCCTGCTTGACCATGCCCACCAGCCAACCGTCATCGCACGCGTACGCCACACTGCGCTGCGCGGTGACCGTCTGCCGCTCCGGGGCGCTCCCAGAGCCTGCGGCGGTTGCAGAGCGGGCACGCGTGAAGGTGACGGTGAGCATCGTCTCGGCATCACCCGCGATGGTGAACGACAGCAAAGGCGCGTTGTAAAGCTGCGTCACCCCCGCGCCCAGAAAGGTCGACAGCACACTAAACGTCGTTGCATCATAGTCACGATGAATCTCGTCGAACACGTAAGTCCCGCGCAGATCAGAGCAGCCGTGCGCCGACTTTTTGGTAGCGAACGGTGGCCAGTCGGGCGGGTAGGTGCCGCCGCTGCCACTGCACGCAGAGAGGAGCAGGGGTACCAGGCAAAGCGATGCAATGATTGAGCGGCGGGATATCTTGAGACGGGGCATGAGCGCGACGGCGGTAGGCAATTTGGGCGGTCGAAACCGATGCGCTTATTGTGTCGCAACGGACGCCAAGCCACGCGTCGTCAATGCATAGTAGTACGTGGTTGCCTACCCCGCGCGGCGACGATTGTCGAAATTTGCAATCAACTCCACACTCTCACTGAAAATCCTGTCTGACCTAATTT
>JBBRVM010000266.1:0-5701 GCA_038246865.1 Burkholderiales bacterium | reverse complement strand
AGCGCCTGCTGCTGTTGCCGTTCCCGTTCCCGCCGCGCCAGCTGTGGCCGGTGGTGCAGTCGATGTGAAAGTGCCAGACATCGGCGATTACAAAGACATTCCGGTCATCGAAATTCTGATCAAGATTGGAGACACCGTCAAAGTTGAGCAGTCACTCGTGACGCTCGAATCTGACAAGGCGACGATGGAAGTTCCGTCGACGGTGGCGGGCGTTGTCAAGGCGATCAAAGTGAGTCTGGGCGATAAGGTTTCTGAGGGCGCAGTCGTTGTCGTCGTTGAGGCAGCGGGAGCGGTTGCCGCACCTGCTTCCCCTGCCGTTCGTGCTGAGACAGTCGTTGCACCTGCGGCACCCGTAATCGCTCAATCAAGCACGCCTGGCTCCGCACCAGGCGCTTCGACGAGATCAGTGCAAACGGAAACAACCGCAGCCCCAAGCGCAATCAACGAATCCAGTTTCAGCAAGGCGCATGCATCACCCTCAATCCGCAAGTTCGCGCGCGAACTAGGCGTCGATCTCGGTCGCGTGAAACCCACCGGTCCGAAAAACCGAGTGATGCTGGAAGACGTTCAGGCCTTCGTCAAAGGCGTGATGACGGCACCTCCAGCGGCACCCGCTACGGGCGGTGGCGATGGTGCAGCACCCGGCTTGTTGCCGTGGCCGAAGGTGGACTTCACCAAGTTCGGCACCATCGAAGCGAAACCGCTTTCTCGAATCAAGAAAATCTCCGGCGCGAACCTGCATCGCAACTGGGTGATGATTCCGCACGTCACTAACCATGACGACTGTGACATTACCGATCTCGAAGCCTTCCGCGTTCAACTGAACAAGGAAAACGAGAAGAGCGGCGTCAAGGTCAGCATGCTCGCGTTCATGATCAAGGCTTCGGTCGCCGCGCTCAAGAAGTTCCCGAATTTCAATTCGAGTCTCGATGGCGAGAATCAGGTTCTAAAGAGCTACTTCAACATCGGTTTCGCCGCCGATACGCCTAACGGCCTCGTCGTGCCCGTCATCAAAAATGCCGATCAAAAGGGCATCGTACAGATCGCCAAAGAAATGGGCGAACTCGCGGGCCTCGCACGCGAAGGCAAACTGAAGCCCGACCAGATGCAGGGCGGATGCTTCTCCATTTCGTCGCTGGGTGGCATCGGCGGCCGCTACTTCACGCCGATCATCAACGCTCCGGAAGTTGCAATCATGGGCGTCTGCAAGAGCGAGATCGCACCGAAGTGGAATGGCAAGGAATTCGAGCCACGCCTCATGTTGCCTCTGTCGCTATCGTGGGATCACCGCGTTCTTGATGGCGCCGAGGCGGCGCGCTTTAACGTCTACTTCGGGCAGCTCATGAGCGATTTCAGAAGGATTGCGCTATGAGTCAGGTCGAACTCAAAGTCCCCGATATTGGTGATTTCAAAGATATTCCAGTCATTGAAATTTTGGTGAAGGTGGGTGACACTGTCGCGCTTGAGCAATCAGTCGTCACCCTCGAGTCTGACAAAGCCACGATGGAGGTGCCTGCCGACACGGCGGGCGTCGTGAAGGAAATTCGCGTCAAGCTTGGTGACAAAGTATCGCAAGGTGTGGTCGTTGCGGTAATTGAAGCGAGCGGTGCTGCTGCTGCACCAGCGCCTTTTGCCGCTGTCGCGAAAGCACCTGCTGCTTCAGCGCCAGCCCCAGTCTCAGCGCCCGTCGCTGCTGGTGCCTACGCAGGTAAAGCCGACATCGAATGCGAGATGCTCGTGCTCGGCGCCGGCCCCGGCGGCTACAGCGCGGCCTTCCGCGCCGCCGATATTGGCATGAAGACTGTCCTCATCGAGCGCTACGCAACGCTCGGTGGCGTCTGCCTCAACGTCGGCTGCATCCCGTCCAAGGCGCTGCTGCACACCGCAGCCATCATGGAAGAAGTCAAAGCGCTCGGCAAGCACGGCATCAGTTACGGCGAACCGACCATTGAAATCGACAAGCTGCGCGAGTTCAAGGATGGCGTCATCAAGAAGCTCACCGGCGGCCTCGCAGGTATGGCCAAAGCACGCAAGGTTGAAGTGGTTCGAGGTGTTGGCAAATTCCTCGACGCTAATCACGTCGAAGTTGAAATGACCAGCGGTACGTCGTGGGACACCACGGGCGAAAAGAAAGTCCTCAAATTCCAGAAGTGCATCATCGCCGCCGGTTCACAAGCCGTGAAACTCCCGTTCATGCCAGAAGACACGCGCGTGGTGGACTCCACCGGCGCGCTGTTGCTCAACGTCAAGCCTGAGCGCATGCTGGTGATCGGCGGCGGCATCATCGGCCTTGAAATGGCGACGGTGTATTCGTCGCTCGGCGCGCGCATCGACGTCGTCGAAATGCTCGACCACGTCATGGCCGGTGCCGATCGCGACCTCGTCAAAGTCTGGGAAAAGCACAACGCGCCACGATTCGACAACATGATGTTGAAGACGAAGACGGTCAGCGCTGAGGCGAAAGCCGATGGGATTTACGTCAAGTTCGAAGGCGAAAAAGCGCCAGCGGAAGCGCAGCGTTATGACCTCGTACTCGTCGCAGTCGGTCGCTCGCCCAACGGCAAAAGAATCAACGCCGAAGCAGCAGGCGTAGCGGTCACCGATCGCGGCTTCATCAACGTTGACAAGCAGATGCGCACCAACGTGCCGCATATCTTCGCCATCGGCGACATCATCGGCAACCCCATGCTCGCGCACAAAGCCGTGCACGAAGGCCACGTCGCCGCCGAAGCTGCGCATGGCGAAAAAGCGTACTTCGACGCACGACAAATTCCAAGCGTCGCCTACACCGACCCCGAAGTCGCCTGGGCCGGCATGACCGAGATCGAGGCCAAAGAAAAAGGCATCAAATACTCGGTCGGTAAATTCCCGTGGGCCGCGAGCGGACGCGCCATTGCGAACGGTCGCGACGAAGGCTTCACCAAGCTAATCTTCGACGACGAAACGCATCGAATCATCGGCGGTGGCATTGTCGGTACGCATGCAGGCGACTTGATCGGCGAGGTTTGTTTAGCAGTTGAAATGGGCGCAGACGCAGTTGATATCGGGAAGACGATTCACCCGCATCCGACGCTGGGTGAATCGGTGGGGATGGCGGCGGAGATTTGGGAAGGGGTCTGTACGGACGTGCCGCCGGTTAGGAAGAAGTGAGTGTCACCGATCCTCAAACGCTTAAATCGCTGGTACGTTGAGAATTGCAACGAGGATTGGGAGCACGGGTACGGCGTGAAAATTGAAACGCTGGACAACCCCGGTTGGCTGGTGCATTTCGACTTGCAAAACACGCGTCTAGAACAATGCCAATTCAGTGCTATCTCGGAAGGATGTCTGAGTGACGGTGCTCCCGACTCCAAGCAATGGATGCACTGTCGCTTGCACGGCAAGCGTTGGACCGGTGCTGGGGATCCATCGCAACTCGAGCGAATTTTGGAGACATTCTTGGATTGGTCGGATCAATCGGATTAGTGTCGTAGTTGCGTAGCGTGGGCACCCCGTGCCCACGTGCTGCGATCACATCTCGATCAATTTTCCTCGCAACAGCGTCGCCGCTCGCTCCAAAATTTCGCCGTCGCGGGTGACAAACGTTAAGCCGGAAACCTTTGCTGTGGCCACGAGCAATCGGTCATGCATGTCGCTATGCATTGCGTTGAGTCCAAAGGCGGTTTCGACGTGCTCTGAGTTCAATGCGATTTCGGTGATTCCGCCCGCAACGAGCAACGACATTAAGTTCGGTGTATCAAAGCGAACTCTGCCCGTCTGCTCTTTCTGCCGCATTTCCCAAACTGATACGGAGCTGGCGAAGCACCGGTTCGACGCAATGAACGCCCAAGCCTTACCGAGCTTTCGCTTGTCGCCGTGCAACCACCAGATCAAGTAGTGGGTGTCGAGTAAATAGCCGTCCTTCACTAGCGACGAGCGTGCTTGGCAATTGACTGTGGCGCAACTCGCTTTGATTTTTTTGGCGGCGGATCAAGCAACGGATCAAAGCGATTGGCTGAATCGATCATGATCTGGTTGATAGCGGCGTTCGTTTCCGGGCTGTCCCAATCGTCAGCGACCCACATTTTCCCGGCTAATGCGCCAAACCCGGTCGTGCGATGCGGCTTGGTCAGCATCGGCACCAGCCTCGCGACCGGTTTGCCGCGGTTGGCGATGATGACCTCTTCACCGGCAGCTACGGCCGCAAGTAACTGCGAGAACTTGGTTTTGGCTTCGAGGATATTCACTTGCATGGTTCGGTCACTCCTGACTAACTTGACCACATTGTACGCAAGTCATAACCGCTATAGCGCCTAAGGATACGCATAGTCATTCGCGCTATCGTTACGTAAATTCAAAGGTACAAGGCGAATCAATGGTGCGCACTTTGGTGCATACCCGCCCATTTGGTCGCTCGAACGACACCAAACCACCGCTGGGGGACGCGCCCTGTCCTATTCCCCTTCGCCGAACTTGTCCTCAATCAGCGCAACCAGCGCGACCATGGCGTCCGCTTCGTCGTCGCCTTCGGTTTCCATCTGAATCGTTACGCCTTTGCCGGCGGCCAGCATCATGACGCCCATGATGCTTTTCGCGTTGACGCGGCGGCCGTTGCGTTCAAGGTTTACTTCGCATTTGAAGCGGGTGGCGGTTTGCGTGAGTTTGGCTGACGCTCTGGCGTGCAGGCCCAGTTTGTTGACGATTTCGATGTCGCGCTTTTGCATCCTGTTGTTATATCAGGGGCATTAGTGGCGATTCAAAACCGGTGCGCCTTCGTTGGCGGCTGAGTGTGCGACTTGCGGGCCGAGAATGGGGTCGGCCTCGATATGAAACACGCCCTCGCAGCCGCCGGAGACGACGCGTTTGAGCAGTACGTCCATGCTACGCGTGCGGTACGTGATCGCTCGCACGAGCATCGGCACATTGGCACCGGCGACGGCTTCGACATGTCCCGGCACCAGCAACTTGCAGGCGAGGTTCGCCGGACTGGAGCCGAAGATGTCGGTGACGATGAGCACGCCGCTGCCGTCGTCAAGCGCGGCGACCATGCGCTGGGCGGAAGGCATGAGCTCGCGCGGCGAATCGGTGCCCGCGACCTGAATCGCAGCGATGCCTTCCGGTTTTTTGCCGAGCACGTGGGTCATGCACTGAATCAGTGAATCGCCGAAATTTCCGTGCGCAATAATGAGAATGCCGATCAAGATTAAATCCCCAACCCTCGTACGCTTAGGCCACCCACACCTTTCGCCCTCTAAAGTGGCGTTAGTGTGACATTTTCGTGACGATGATGGTAGCAGGGATTTTGCTGCGCTGCCGCAAAATGCCCGATTTAAGGGCCGACGACTGACTCTAATTTGCGCACAAACAAATCCGCGACGTCAAAACCGGTCTGCGCCTTGATTTCGACAAAGCCGGTTGGACTCGTTACGTTGATCTCGGTGACTTTGTCACCAATCACGTCGAGACCCACGAGAAACAGGCCTTCTTCCCACAGTCGCCTGGCCATCGTCTTGGCGATGCGTTTGTCGGATTCGCTGAACGGACGTACTTCCGGGCGACCACCGGCGGCAATGTTGCCGCGCGTTTCGCCGATCATGGGAACGCGGGCCAGTGCGTAGGGAATGACTTCGCCAGCAATCAGAAGAATCCGTTTGTCGCCATCGACAATTTCCGGCAAGTAACGCTGCGCCATGATGCTTTGGGTGCCGAGCAGCGTGAGCGT
>JBBRVM010000265.1:0-5720 GCA_038246865.1 Burkholderiales bacterium | reverse complement strand
CTTGGCACCAGCCTGGACGCGTTGCAGCGCGCCGATACCGCCAGCGCTGCCGGACTGAGCGTTTGCCAACGTCGCGCTGAGCAGCAATAGCAACGCAAATGCCACGAACAATGTGTGTTTGAACAATTTCAATTCAGCCTCCAACAACGAGTCAAAGTGTTAATCAAAGAGCGATCCAAGCAGGCTACCTATGCCATCGGTCACTAAATCTACGAGCCCGTCTCCCGCCGACGACGCAACATCTCCGGCAACATCCAAAGCGCCACTGCCCACGCTCTCGAATGCGCTGCCACCGAATTCTGACATAGCGCTGCTGGCCGCATCGGCGATACCCGAGCTCGAACTGCTTGAGAAAATACTGCTGAGTTCGCTCATCAAGCCGCCGCCGGATTCGCTAACGACACTAGCTGCACTCGACGCGCCGCCGAACAGCGCGTCGGTCGCGCTGGGCAACGCGTTGCCCGCGCCGCTCAAAAGGCCAGAGCCCGTGTCCGATAGGAAACTTGAACCAAGACCAGATGCTGCATCCGTTGCAAATCCAGAGCTAATCCCGCTGCTAAGAGTTGACCCAAACAACGCATCGGTGGCGCTTGGCAATCCGTCCGCCACGCCACCGTGAATTGAATCAAGCAAGCCGCCGGCTGCCGTTGAACCGGAGTCAGCGATGGCAACACCTGCGCCCGCCCCCACCGCAGCAGGTAAGACGCGCGCTACGCCACTGCCTAGACCGCGCACGGCAACGCTTCCGAGCGCGAAGAGGATGTCTGCAGCGAGATCGGCCGAGTTGTAGCCATAATTGTTGGAACTTGCACCACTGGAACCGTAGTTCTGGGATGCGCCCGGCGCTTGTTGCGACACCGGTCGTTGACGCTCTTTCAGGTAGTGATCAATCGCTACTTTTGCAGCGTCGCGATCAAACACGGACACGGCTGCGCGGCAGTATTCGCAGGCGTCGGTTTTGCCGATATTGACCGATGCGCCGCAGCCAGAACATTTGATTTGCTGCACGGTGGCGGCGAGCTTTGTGCGCTCCAGTTGCGTCAGTTCGCGGACGAATTGCTTTTCGGCGAGGAAGTTGTAGAACGTGGTGAGGCGTCCGTGACCTTTCGGGCAGGATTGATACGCGAAACGCGTGTTTTTCACGCGATCATTGGTGAGCTTCATGCCGGTGCCACACGTCACGCAACGCAGACCTTCGCCGAATTTGCTCGCCGCCGTGCTGGACGTGCCACCACGCTCGTTGATGAGCTGGAACAGCGCGACGGTGCCGTCGGGCGACAGCTGCGTGCTTTCCCACTGGTCAAACCAGATCGCGTTGCAGTCATGGCAAACGTCGATTTCAATTTTCTGGTTGTAATGCCCGGGCAGCTGGTACAGCGACATCAGCGTGCTGCAATTGGTGCAGTGCTTGGTCGAGGGCGTGCTGGTGAGGGGCGGGAATTGTGAGGCAGACATATAGGCTTCTCTTGCGGCTAATGGGCCCTAACTTCACGGACAACATAGGTGAGGACGCGAGCGAAACAAGCTTAGCAACAAATGCGATGGTTTGTGCGTGAATGGGGCGTCGCGCGATGAAGCGCAGGGCAAGCGGACGCGGCAACGAGGCGTGGGATGGACTGGCATCTGGCGCGCAGGGTACGCAGCCAATGCTGTTCGTTTAACTCAGACCCTTGTAGGAGCGGCGCTGCCGCGACCCCGGTCGCTACATCGTGCAGGGTCGCGGCAGAGCCGCTCCTACAGGGACGTTTGCGGGCGGGGCTTGCAATCAGTCCGGCGTGCGTCGGAAAATCTTGCTGCTGGTGCTCGTGCTGCTCTCTTTGCTTTTCTTGCTGCCACGGCTAAACGTTGAGCCGCCTCCGCTTTTGCTGCCGCTCTTGTTGCCCCAGGCGCTGCGCTGCATGCCTGTGCGGGGCGTACGCTGGGAGTCCTGTACAACGGGCTCGGTGGGCGTGCCATCAGCGTTTGCAGCCTCGGGGGCAGGCGTCGGGGAAGGGATTCGCGGAACAATTTTGAACGCGTCGCCCAAGTGAAATCCCCGACTTAGCAGAAAACGAATCTGCTTTTGCCGCTCCTTGTCATCGGTTGCAACGTTTCCGTAACGACGCTCCCAGAGCGCTTTGGCGACTTCAATTTCGTCTTGTTTTAATGCTTCGAGCGCGAGTTGCGCGACGTCTTTCTTGATGCCCGTTTGCGCGAGTTTGTCTTCGATGAAACGGCGGCTGGCTTGACCGGTGAGACGACGTACGATGGCTTCGGCATATCGGTCATCGGACTGCCAGCCTTGAGCAACCAGATCATCAATCAAACGCGAGATGTCGTCTTTGGCGGGCGGCGCAACCTTGGCTTCGTTTCGGACGCGACGCGCTTTGGCTTGCGCGAGTTTGCGCATTAACTCCTCGCGGGAGTGTTCGCGCGTTGCGAGGAGGCGAAGGGCTTTGTTGCGGAGCTTGCCCGCCGCCTCGGCTTCGGCGGCTGTCTTTGCGGGATTCGGCTGTTCGTCGTTCGACATCAGCGGATTATCGAACGCTTTGCCTGATCCGGCTAGCGTTGCAGACAGATTCGCGGGCGGTCTCGGAAAGGTGAATGCGAGTTGCATATCGTCTCCATTGCAGCGGCGTGATCTTGCTCACGATATTGACTATGATTTCGACCATGGCAAAGTGTTCCCTCGCGACGTTGATAGCCGCGAAGCCAGAGCTGTTTCTGCCACAGAGAACGTACATCTGTGAACTCCTGCTGATGACTATTCCAACACTGCCTTCACCCTGGCCTTCACCAGGGCTAGGGTTGGCTCGCTCTGCCGCGAGGGGAGAGAGGACACGGCGGCTACCCCGCTTTATTCGTCTGGCGAACCTTCGTCTTTCGAAACCGCACCACCAATGGTGATGCCGACCTTGGCGCGAATCTTGTCTTCAATCTCTTTTGACAGGGCTGGATTTTCGCGCAGGTATTCACGGGCGTTGTCGCGACCCTGACCGATGCGGTTACCACCGGCGCTGTACCAGGCGCCTGACTTTTCGATGAAGCCGTGCTCGACGCCCATGTCGATGATTTCGCCGTGGCGGGAAATGCCCTGGCCGTACATGATGTCAAACAAGGCTTCTTTGAACGGAGGCGCGACTTTGTTTTTGACGACTTTAACGCGGGTTTCGTTGCCGACGATTTCGTCGCCCTTTTTGATCGCGCCGATACGGCGAATGTCCAGGCGCACCGAGGCGTAGAACTTGAGCGCGTTACCGCCTGTGGTGGTTTCCGGGCTGCCGAACATGACACCGATCTTCATGCGGATCTGGTTGATGAAGATGACGAGCGTGTTGGTGCGCTTGATGTTTCCGGTGAGTTTGCGCAGCGCCTGGCTCATGAGGCGAGCCTGCAGGCCGGGGAGTTGATCGCCCATTTCGCCTTCGATCTCGGCTTTTGGCACGAGCGCGGCAACAGAGTCGATGACGACGATATCCACACCGCCCGAGCGCACGAGCATGTCGGCGATTTCAAGCCCCTGCTCGCCAGTATCCGGCTGGCTGATGAGCATGTCGGGCACATTCACACCGAGCTTGGCGGCATAGATCGGGTCGAGCGCGTTTTCAGCGTCGATGTACGCGGCGACACCGCCCAGTTTTTGCACCTCGGCCACCACGCTTAAGCACAGCGTAGTTTTTCCTGACGATTCCGGGCCGTAAATTTCGACGACACGACCACGCGGCAAGCCTCCGATTCCGAGCGCTATATCAAGGCCCAGCGAGCCCGAGGAAACTGGAATGATGTCGAGTTCGAGGTTGCCCTCGCCCATCTTCATGATGGAGCCTTTGCCGAACTGTTTCTCGATTTGTGAGAGCGCGGCAGCTAGCGCTTTTTTGCGGTCATCCATGGGGAGTTCTTTGCTCATTTTGAAAGTCCTTTGATTGTAGGTTTCACAACCTGTGGTTGCGGATCGGGGTTTTGACCGCCTGCGCATTCCTGAATAGAGCGACCCGCTTCAGGAAAGGTGCCTCGCAGGCGGTCCAAATGTGTTCGGCAAAACGAATCGGGCGGTTTACTGTCTCTGAACTCCACCCCTTGCATTTATTCACAGCACTGGATAGAATTCACTGTATGGATGCGCACTGTATAAGAAAACAGTTTTCGAGTCAAGCGCATTGTTAAATTAATTGGAGAGCACG
This sequence comes from Burkholderiales bacterium, assembly GCA_038246865.1. Lineage (GTDB taxonomy): Bacteria > Pseudomonadota > Gammaproteobacteria > Burkholderiales > Casimicrobiaceae > Casimicrobium. The sequence continues at coordinate 1,560 of JBBRVM010000265.1, read as the reverse complement.
ATGCGCCCTTTGACCGCCCGCCAGGCCGAAATCCTTGCCCTGATTCAGGACTTTATGGAGCGCTGCGGCTTTCCGCCAACGCGCGCCGAGATCGCGGAGAAGCTGGGCTTCAAGTCCGCCAACGCGGCGGAGGAGCATCTGCGCGCACTGGAGAGGAAGGGCATTCTGGACATCCTCCCTGGCGCGTCGCGTGGCATTCAACTGAAGCAGGCGGGATTGCCCGGTTTGCCGCTGATTGGGCGTGTGGCTGCGGGTTCGCCGATTTTGGCTGAGGAAAATATCAAGTCGCGACACAAGGTTGATCCGGCTCTCTTCTCACCTAAAGCGGACTATCTGCTTAAGGTGAAGGGTGATTCGATGATCAACATCGGCATCATGGACGGCGATCTGTTGGCCGTGCACAAAACGACTGAGGCGCGCTCCGGTCAGGTGGTCGTTGCGCGCATCGACAACGAGGTCACCGTGAAGCGCTTGAAGCGCAAAGGTAATGCGATTGAACTGCTGCCGGAGAACGACGCGCTAAGCCCAATCGTGGTCGACCCCCAGGTGAACGATTTCGCGATTGAGGGATTGGCTGTGGGCGTGATTCGTTCGGGTGGGATTCACTAACCTTGTCTACAACTTTTGGCTGCAATAGCGTTTCGATTGGGGCTAAACACTTATTAATGGAATTCTCGACTTACACTGATTTGCGGCGTTAGCCCCGATACACCAATCGTTTCAGCTAAAAGTCGTTCAGGACCGCAGGATGGGTTGAGGCGCGATACCCATTCGATCTCGCCCTGCGCAGCGCACTTTTGATTTTCGATCCAATTTCGCACATCAACGCAGTACGCCATGCTTCACCAACGCGTCCTGTGCGCTCTGCGAATCAGTGATAATTTCCGCCGCCCAGCCTCTCGCCCGGGCCGCTTCTACGTTGCGCGGCGAGTCGTCAAGAAACAATGTTTCCCCCGGAATCAAATTCAACTCCCGCTCGGCAAGCGCGTAGATCGCGGCATCGGGCTTCGCAAGGTTCACACGACCAGAAAATATTCCGCCCTCAAATCGCGCGATCCACGGGCAGCGTGCCTCCAGCACGGGCGCGTACGACGCAGGCATATTAGACAAATAGACCAGCCGATGCGCGCCGTTATCAGAGGCCTCATCTGCCAGCCGATTGAACAACGCAATGGTTGGATCAATCGTCGGCAACACATGCGGAATGCGCTCAACAAAAGTGTGCAAATGAGCGCGCTCCAGAGACAGCCTTGTAGCACTTCGCTCGGCGACCGTAGCCGAGTCCAAGAAACCCAAATCGAAGTCCAGCCAATCCTGATGATTGATGAGCGTGTCAGCCAATGCCGCCGAGATCGCTGGCGACGCCGGGGCCTGCGGGAAGTGTTCGTCAATCAGCCGCCCCGGATTCCACTCGAACAGCACGTTACCAAAGTCAAATACGATGTTCATGGCACGATCATAGGCGAACCTGATTAGTTACCTGCCTCAGGAATCGTTTTGAAACGCAATATGCACGGCCAATTGGTCTTCAGTTTGCTCCCTCCCCTTTTGCGGGGTGGG
>JBBRVM010000264.1:0-5753 GCA_038246865.1 Burkholderiales bacterium | reverse complement strand
GGCTTCTGCTGGGGCGGCGGCACGAGCAACTATCTCGCCGTAACCATGGGTGCGGACTTGCAGGCGTCGGTGCCGTATTACGGCGCAGCGGCAGAAACGTCAAAGGTGCCGGACATCAAGGCCGCCATGCTCATTCACTTCGCAGCGACCGATCCCGGCATCAACGGGACATGGCCAGCCTACGAGGCCGCACTCAAAGCGTCCGGCACAAAGTTTGAAGCGCATACCTACCCAGGCACGCAGCACGGCTTTCACAATAATTCCACGCCGCGCTACGACGAGGCGGCTGCGAAGTTGTCATGGGATCGTACGCTAGAGCATTTCAAGAAACATTTGGCGTAGGCAAAGATTCGCGCCCGTGCAGCTAAGCGGGGAGGGCGGGGGGGGCCGGTAATACCTGTGCTACCCTAACCGATCCTCGTATTTCCTGATTTAGAACCTCCTAGATGTCTGCTTCACTCGCCACCGCGCAATCGCTGCTCCTCACGCCCGCTAATCTCTCGCTCGATCAACTCGCCAGCACGCTCGGCGGGCTTACGTCGCGTGGGGTGGAGTTCGCCGATTTGTACTTTGAGCATCACAAATCGGAGTCATGGTCGCTGGAAGAATCCATTGTCAAGAGCGGAAGCTTTTCGATTGAATCCGGCGTAGGCGTACGCGCGATCACCGGCGAGCAAACCGCGTTCGCGTACTCGGGCGACATTGGCCTGGCCTCGATCACTTCGGCGGTAAATACCGTCGCCGCGATTGGTCGCGCTGGCCAGAGCGCATCCGTCGCCGTTCCGTCAACACGCGTCGCGCCGACGCTCTACACCGCTGCCGATCCGCTCGCCTCGATCAGCGACGACGCAAAAATTGCTCTCCTTCGCGAGACCGAAGCCATTGCCCGCGCGCGCGACCCGCGTGTGACGCAGGTGATGGTCAATCTGGCCTGCGAACACGTTGTGATGCTGGTGATGCGAAGCGACGGCGTAGTGGCCTCCGACGTGCGCCCGCTTTGCCGGTTGAACGTAACAGCCATTGTCGAGCACAACGGCAAGCGCGAACAGGGCCGTTCCGGCGGTGGCGGGCGCTACGGATTTGAGCGCATGGACACCGCGTTTATGACCAAGCGTGCGCATGAGGCCGTGGACATGGCGCTCATCAATTTAGACGCGCGGCCAGCGCCTGCCGGCATCATGCCGGTCGTTTGCGGCCCCGGTTGGCCCGGCGTTTTGCTGCATGAGGCGGTCGGCCACGGGCTTGAGGGCGATTTCAACCGCAAGGGTTCCTCAGCGTTCAGCGGTCGTATCGGCGAACGTGTGGCAGCCAAGGGAGTCACCGTGCTCGACGATGGCACCCTGAAAGACCGGCGCGGCTCGCTAACTGTGGACGACGAGGGCACGCCCACCAATGCCACCGTTCTCATTGAAGACGGGATCTTGAAGGGCTACATTCAGGACACAATGAACGCGCGCTTGATGGGCTCAGCGTCCACCGGCAATGGTCGCCGCGAAAGCTACGCGCATTTGCCGATGCCACGCATGACCAACACCTACATGCTCGGCGGTGATCGCGACCCACAGGAAATCATCGCCAGCGTCGAGAACGGCATTTACGCGGTTAACTTCGGCGGCGGTCAGGTTGACATCACCAACGGCAAGTTCGTGTTCACTATGGACGAAGCCTGGAAGGTGGAAAACGGCAAACTGATGTACCCGATCAAAGGCGCTACGCTCATTGGCAACGGCCCTGACGCATTGACCAAAATCACCATGATCGGCAACGACATGGCGCTTGACGAAGGTATCGGCGTTTGCGGAAAAGAAGGCCAGAGCGTGCCTGTGGGCATCGGTCAGCCGACATTGCGGATTGAGGGTTTGACGGTGGGCGGAACCGCCTAACCCGCCCTTTCGCGTCACCGCGGTGCAATATTGCCGTGGCAATGTCGCAAAAAATAATTGGATTACGTCTTTCCTAACAGCCTTCAATGGAGATTTGTGCATGTCCCGATTCCCCCAGCTCTCTAAACTTCCCGCGCTAGCGTCGGTTCTCGCAGCGATGCTGCTCGCCGCCTGCGGGCCGAGCCCCGAGCAAATTGCCCGCGAAGAAGCAATGAAAAAGCTCGAACAAGCGGCCAAGGAGATGGAAGCCGCTGGCAAGCGCATGGAGTCTGGGGTCGCCAAGGGCGGCCAGGACGTTGGCGCAGCCGTCGGCGACATGATGAAAGCGCTCGGCGGGATGGCCGGTGCTGCGGCGGGTACCGCAGGCGCAGCCAGCTACGAGCCAATCGATTTCCGCAAGTTAAAGGAAGCCCTGCCGCAGGAGATCGCCGGGTTTGAAAAGGGCGAAAGCTCCGGTGAGAAGAACAACGCATTCGGCATCGCTGTGTCGGAGGCGAAGCAATCTTTCCAGACGGCGGACGGCAGCAAGCGCGTGCGATTTGAGATCACCGATCCGGGCTCTCTGGCAGGCCCTTTTGCGCTGGCCAATATGTGGATGAACATCGAAGTCGATAAAGAAACCAGCAGCGGTTACGAAAAAACGTCCACCGTCGGCGGTCGCAAGTTACACGAAAAGTGGAATAAATCGGGTCATCACGGCGAGGTACAAATGGTCGTCGGTAACCGCTTTATGGTCGAAGTCGACGCCCAGGGCATCGAGATGGAGCAGGTAAAAGCACTGTTGTCCAAAGTGGATGTTGCAATGCTGGAACGAATGAAGTCCGACGGTAAAAAGAGTTAGGCCTAAGACTTGTCTTTATTCTTGCACCGTACTAACGTACTTAAAGATATTCGGTGAAGCCAATTTCGTGCTTTGTAATCAGGGTTCGTTAAGTAGAGTGGGTCGTTATGAAAGTATCTTTGTTACGTGTTGTGTCGTTGGTCGCTGCGTTGGCAGCGGCACCAAGCTTCGCCATCTTCCAGAATGGCGGCTTTGAGAGCGGCAACTTCACCGGCTGGACGACGGGATTTGGCGTCAACAATGGCTTGACCGGTGCGCAGCCTTTTGGCAGTTCGAGTATTTCTCTGGGGGCGGGAGGCTCATTTCGCGGCGCGGTTGTTTCAGCAGGCCCGGATTTGGTAGGCGCACCGATCACATTGCCACGTGCCGGCGCTCAGACTGCGCGCGTCAACAACCGTAGCACTGGCGGTATTGCTAACTTCATCTCGCAGGCAGACGCCATTACCGAAGCTGATCGCGACGTCACTGACAACAAGTTGCATGTTCGCTTCAGCTATGCGGTGGTACTTCAAAACCCGGGTCACTCGGCTGCCGGTCAGCCATTCTTTTTCCTTCGTGTGCGCAACGTCACCAAGAACACAACGTTGTATGAAGACTTCTCTTTCGCGGGACAAACGGGCACACAGTTCGTGAATCTCGGCACGACGGGGTTTCAGTATCTGGACTGGAAGAACGCCGACGTGATCGTCCCTGATGCCGATCTTAGCGATAGCATCGAAGTGTATTTGCTAGCGTCTGATTGCGCACCCTCGGCGCATACTGGCTACGCGTATCTGGACGGATTCGGCTCTGCCGTGGTGATTCCGGGCGCAACGACGGGGCCGGTTGTGGTACCTACGCTTGGCGAGTGGGCGTTGATCGCTTTGTCGGGCTTGCTTGCACTCAGCGCTGGCTTCGTGGCCCGCCGTCAGCGGGCTTAGCGCTCGGTTCCGAACTCAACTGTCCGTCAAAAAGCGCCTCCGTTTGAGGCGCTTTTTTGTGCGTAACGCGACGGTCTCTGCGGTACTGATTGTTGCAGCGTCGTTGACGCTATCGATGCGCAAAGTACTTCCTGAACTAAGATCGGACTCATGCAGACCAAGACCGTGTTAATTCTCGCCGCCGTTGTCGCACTTGCAGCAGGTCTGGGGCCAACTGCGCTGCGCTGGTGGGAGAACCGTGAACAGTATGAAGCCGGGCGTGCGGCGCAGGCAGCGCAAGCGGCCCAGACGGCAAAGGTTGACGAGCTCACCCGTGAGCAGCGCGCCGCCGTCAGCGCGAACAAGACCGGGATTCTCAAGTTGCTGACGCAACAGCAGTCGGCAGGCCAGCACGAATTGGTCATGCAAACTGCCGCCAAGTACCGATTGGCTAACGATGCTGATATTCAGAATCTGTACCGTGTTTCGGCCGAAACGGTTAGCAATGGTCAGCTGTTGACACGTTTTCGCGACCTCGTGAAATCACAATGCACAGGTATTCAGGCCCAGCAAACTGCGTCGGCCATCATCCGCTCGGCGCTAAGCGGTGATGCGCAAATATCGACTAACCAATGGCAATATGAACGGCTGGACGACTCTCAGATTGCGCCGCTGATTCAAGCCCGCGTTCGCGAACTACTGAGCGCGACTAGCAGCAATGTTTCGAGTAACGCAGCGCCGACACCACTGATGCGCGCGCGCGCCGCTCACACGCCGCGCCTGCATCCGCTAGTCGCCTTCACACTGATCAACGGCACAGAAGGCCCAGCTTTGTCATGTGCCTGGCGAGTGCGTAGTGCTGGCGCGTCGCCGTCGTTCGATCTCACGCTGTGGTACGCCCCATCATCAAGTGAGCGCTCTCTTGAGCATGATGTACTCGCGCTAGAGTTGATGTAGTAAAGCATTCTCGGTTCTCGTTGAATTTCGATAGAGAAATTAGCGATCAACCCGACGAAGTGCTTGCATTCGGCATCAAGTCCTCAAGCAGCGCAACCGACACACTGCCCGAAACCGAGTGAGGATCGAGCACCTGCTCAATCAACTTGCATTGCGGTTCATTCAGCGTCAAAATCACGCGGCTGACCATGATTAATCCGTGACGGCTGACAAACATCGTTTTCCATTGACTTTTTCAACACTGGGGTGATTCATGCATACATCGAAACGTCGTAGGTTCTCAATGTCCCGCCGTGTCATAGCTGTTGCGACTGCTGCCGCTTTGGCGATGCCGTCATTTTCGAACAGTCTGACGGCAGGGCCAGTGGTCGGCTCGACCGACTTTGGCATGTTTGGCATCTCCGGGCTGCGCGGCACGGGTAACGGCACGATCACTGTCACTGGCGTAACCGGCACCGTCACCCGCGCGATACTCGTGTGGCATGGTCTCGCCACCACTGCCTCTTCGATTTCGCGTGGCGGCACCATTGGTGCAACCAACTTCACGGGTACCAATATCGGCCTCAGTTCCGACAACTGCTGGGGCTCGGCGTCGTCGCAGGCATTTCAGGCCGACGTCACCTCAGCGGTAACGGGCAACGGCACCTTTGCGCTTACCAACATGCGCACTTCGGGCACGTTTGACCCGAACGGCGCATCTCTGCTGGTGTACTACAACGATGGCACCACCGCCAACAATCGCGACATCGCCGTGTTCTGGGGGAATGATTCCAATCAGACCAATACGTTTGACCCTGCTGGATGGAGCGCGACCCTGTCGGGTATTAACTACTCTTCCGGCGCGGCCAACCTGAACCTGATTGTTTCCGATGGTCAGAATTTCGGAGAGACCGGTACCAACACACTCTTGGTCAACGCCACGCCAATTACGTTTCCGCTCTTTCAGGGAGCCAGCTTGCCGTTGGCTCCGGGTAGTTCAGAGTCGAGAGGTGGCTTGTGGGATCACGCCAGTGCGTCGGTTGCTGCGGTTCTGGTGCCCGGCCCGAATACGCTGACGGTGACAGGTAACCCGGAGGGAAGCGAGGACTGTCTGAGCCTCATCAGTACGGTGTTCGACCTGCCCGCGGGCACGGTGACGGTGACGCCGCCGGTCGTAGCGGCAGCGCCAACTGT
>JBBRVM010000263.1:0-5754 GCA_038246865.1 Burkholderiales bacterium | reverse complement strand
GTGAACTCCAGTCACCACTAGTGTCGCCGATGTACATGCCGGGACGTTTGCGAACGGCGTCGAGGCCTTTGAGAATTCGGATTGAATCTTCGTTGTATTCTGAAGGGGTAGTGGTGGGCTTTTTATCGGTATCGGACATAGATTTTTTTTTAAATTTTTCTCTGAAACTGCAGGAGCGGTTCTACCGCGATCACGTGTTCAGATTTGGAATTAAGTCGCGGTGAAACCGCTCCCACAAGTTGATTGAGACAACTAAATCCGCATTGGCATCACAACGTATTTGAAATCGGTGCGCCCGGGCACGGTGAACAGTGCGCTCGCCGCAGAGTCCTGCAAGGCAATCGTGATCTCGTTGGAAGACAGCGTTGCCAGTGCGTCAAGCAGGTAGTTGATGTTGAAACCGATATCAACCGTGTTGCCCTCGTAGGCAACTTCGATTTCCTCTTCTGCCTCTTCCTGCTCGTTGTTGGTACAGGCAATTTTCAACGCGCCGTTCGAAAGACTCACACGCACGCCACGGAAACGCTCGTTCGAGAGAATCGCCGCACGTTGCAGTGTACTCAACAACAACAACCGATCAACAGTAATGAGCTTGGTGTGCGCAGTCGGAATGACGCGGTTGTAGTCGGGGAATTTGCCGTCGATTACTTTGCTGGTGAGTTCGATATTGCCGAAGCTGAAGCGCACCTGATTGGCCAGGATATCGATGGTGATCGGCTCGTCAGTGTCGGCCATCAGCTTCGATAACTCAATGACCGTTTTTCTGGGAACGATGATTTCCTGCTTCGAAAAATTGCCTTCAACCGGCATTACGGCATAACTCAAACGATGACCGTCGGTGGCAACGCAAACAAGTTGATCTTTCTCCAGAACGAACAACATGCCGTTCAAGTAAAACCGGATGTCCTGCTGGGCCATTGCGAATTCGACCAGTCGAAGGGTGGCCTTCAATAGCTTTTGCGGCAACGAGAAGCTCTGTAGCTGCTCTTGGCTCATGGTCAGGCGGGGGTAGTCAGCCGCGGGCAGCGTTTGCAGGCTGAAGCGGCTTTTCCCGGCCTTGACGGCCATCTTTCCATCCTTCGCATCGAGCGAAACCTCACTGGTGTCAGGCAAGGCCCGCAAAAGATCCTGTAGTTTGCGCGCAGCAACGGTGATCGACTGATCACCGCTATCGGGAACCTGGACTTTTGCCGAAATCTGCAACTCAAGATCCGTCGCAATCGTTGTGAGCGTGTTGCCTTTGTGTTCAAACAAAACGTTGGCCAGAATCGGTAGCGTCTGTCGACGCTCCACGATGCCAGACACGGCCTGAAGGGGTTTCAACACCAGATCGCGAGGTATGTTCTTAAATTGCATATATACGTAATCCTATTTAACAATGTGCGGTAGACGCTGTTAACAACTCTAAAAAGACATTAAATTCAATAACTTGTGTGTGTTCAAAGGCTGGTTGAGCGAGCTGTAACGAAAGCGGGTGAGTTGTGGATGAGAAATTTTGTGCTCGTCATTTCGAGACTTATCCACAAACACTATCTATTTATCAACACCTATTTCAGGTAACCTAAATACTGTTTATAACACCAGACAACTACGCGACTCAGCTTCTCAATACTTGCAGCAAAAACGAAAAATCATGCTGAATCTGCGGCGTGCTTTCACGCAATGACGCGATCTGTCGACAGGCATGCAGCACCGTCGTGTGATCACGTCCACCAAAGTTTTGCCCAATCTCTGGCAGCGACATCGGTGTTAATTCTTTGGCTAGAGACATCGCCATCTGACGCGGTCTCGCCACGATGCGCGAACGCTTCTTTGAATGCATATCGCTGACCTTGATCTTGTAATAGTCAGCGACCGTCTTCTGGATGTTTTCAATCGAGATCTGGCGCGACTGCACCGCCAGCAGGTCCCGCAGCGCCTCCTTGGCGACTTGAGGGGTGATCGGGACATTGTGAAAGCCCGCGTAGGCAATCACGCGCTTTAAACCGCCTTCGAGCTCACGTACGTTGGAACGGATATGTTTAGCGATGAAAAACGCAACCTGCTCGTCCAGTACAACCCGACTGTCCTTCGCCTTGGCCAGCAAAATCGCCACACGCATCTCGGTTTCCGGCGGTTCCACCTGAACGGTCAAACCCCAGCTGAAGCGGCTCTTCAGTCGATCTTCGATGCCTTCAATTTCTTTCGGATAGGTATCGCAGGTGATGATGACCTGCTTCTTTGCCTCGGTCAGCGCGTTGAATAGATAGAAAAACTGTTCTTGCGTGCTGCTCTTGTTATTGAAGAACTGGATGTCATCAATGAGCAGCAAATCGAGCGAGGTATAGCTGTGCTTGAACGCGTCCCAGGCTTTGTTCTGATAGGCCTTCACCACATCCGACACATAGCGCTCGGCGTGGATGTAGCGTACACGCGCCAGTGGATGCTCGCGTAGAAGCTCATTGCCAATCGCCTGTAACAGGTGGGTTTTGCCCAGACCAACGCCGCCATAAATGAACAACGGGTTGTAGGCTTCACCAGGACTGCTGGCCACCTGCATCGCTGCAGCGCGCGCCAACTGGTTGGCCTTGCCGGTGACGAAGCTGTCAAAGGTGAACGTTGGATTAAGCGTGGATTCTTTTTGCGAGAAAGGGCCGGTCGCTGCTGGCACGCTTGGAGGGAAACGCTGAATCAGCTCATGCGCGGAGCCAGAACCATTTGCAGGGGCCACTACAGCCGACTCTGAAACGACCGTCGGTGCTGGCTCAGTAATCACGAAAACGTTTTGACCACTACCCGCCACCGTCAAATGGATCGTATGCGGCACCGGAAAGTACGCCGACGCCAGCGAGTCAATGGTGCCCAGATAGCGATCACGCACCCATTTGCTGATGAACGCATTGGGTGCCATCACGGTAACCGTTGAATCGGTTTCCTCGGCGCTCAACACGCGAAACCAGGTCGCGAACTGCTGCGACGAAAGTTCCCTTTCGAAGTGGCTTAGGCAGTGGGACCAGAACGATGACATGGAGCGCTTGCGATAAGTGAGGCAACTCGAAGACGTTGCAGTGGAGGCGAAAAAGCCAGCGAATAAAACGCCGCCTAGCCGGTAATTTTACCGCGAAACAGGGCAGTCGCCGAATACTTATCCACAGGCTGAAATCGTGTCCTCCGGCAAACCAGAAAACGCTAAGTCAGGCCTCTTCGTTCTTCAGCGTTATCCACGCACCAGCAAGGGCCACAAATATCCCAAGCCAAGTAAGCGCTTGCGGACGCAAATCCTCCCACACAATCGAAACGACCACCGCGCCAATCGGCGCCATCACCGAGACGTACATCGCACGCGCTGAGCCCTCGCGCTTCAGCAGCGTGAGATAGCTCAGGAAGGTGACAATGGTTCCGGGCACGGTCAAATAGGCAAATGCGACCCAGAACGAAGGTCGTACGTCGAGGTGAAATGACTGGCCTGACAGCGCACCGTAAATGAAAGTTGCCGCCGCACCGTAGGCCATGGCCCAAGCGGTATAGGTGACTACAGGCACATTTTGCGAATTGAGTCGCATTGAGCAAACTGCGCCAATGCTCGACACCAGCGCAGCGAACGCCATTGCTGCCATGCCGGTAACAAAGGTGCTCGACACATTGACTTGCAATACGTCGGGCAGGAAGCACAACACCACACCAAGTACGCCAAGACAGCCGCCGAGCCAGGTTCGACGCGTAATCGGGGTTCCGTAAGTCAGCCGCGCCAGCGCGGGTGTCATAAAAACCATCAGCGTGAAAGCAATTGCCACCAGTCCGGATGGAATCGTCTCCTCCGCGACGTAGGTCAGCACGTAGCTGATGCCATACGCACAAAGCCCCGATAGTGCCGTCAAGCCTTGTATGCCAGCGGGCAGTACGATTGGTTCGTTACGGACCGCCAGCCACGCAAACAACAACAGCGCGGCGCAGCCGAAGCGCAAACCAACGGCGTACGTCGGCGTCGTCACGCTACCGAGCTGCAAAGTGATCGCGTAGAACGTCGTCGACCAGATCAGGACGGGAATGAGAAACAGAATCCAGCTACGGCGAGACATCAAAGGAAGGTGTCATTCTGAGCGTTTCGCGAAGAATCAGTGTGCCAACGACAGCGTTTTCATTGAAGCAGAATGGTGTGCCATCTGATGCTTCGCGAAGCTCAGCCTGACAACGTCAAAGGCGCTAAACGACGACCGGAATGCGGCGCGGGAAGCGGATATTCAGCTGCTTTAACTTGCGATAAAGGTGAGTGCGCTCCAGACCCGCCTTGTCGGCGACCCGGCTCATGTTGCTCGATTCACGTCCCAGCAGATTCTCGAAGTAAACGCGCTCAAACGCTTCGCGTGCCTCGCGCAGTGGGAGCTCGAAAAACTCTGGCGGCAATGCCGGACGCTCAGGTGCCGAAGTATCACGCAAATCACCCAGAATCGCTTGCAGGTGATCGATCGTAATGTCGTCGTTGCTCGAAAGCAAAAGGCTCGACAACACGCTTTGCAACTGAATCAGATTGCCCGGCCACGGTGCGGACTCCAGCAATTGACGAACTTCGAGCGAGAGCCGCGCTGGGGCGTCGACCGAGAAGGCCAGGGCACAGCGCTCAATCAACCCCGGCAAGTCAGCGCGACGCACCCGCAGCGGTGGAATCACGACCGTGCTCGACGACAACAAAGCAAACAGGTTTGGGTCAAAACGACCTTCGCCCGAGAGCTGACCCAGTGGTTCGCTGCTAGCGCAAACGATGCGAACGCCGTAGGCGCTGGTCTTGCCGATCATGAAAGCAAGCGAACGCTGCTCGCTTCGCGATAGCAGCGCAACCTCGGGGCAAAACAGCGTTCCGCTGCGAGCGCTCTCAAGAATTTCCAGTGGCGAGCTGATCAGGCGCTGACCGCTTTCAAGCGTTAGCCACGGCGAATTGGCTTCGTGTAGCGCACGCGCGCACTCAATGAAACCGACGCCGACTTCGCCTGTAAGCAGCACCGTCCGCCGCTCATTGATCAGCGACTCGAGGCGCGCGCGCAGGTCGGTGATCGCCTGACTCTGACCGATTTCGCCAAGATTGATGCTGCTGCTGCGCTTGGCATGGCCTACTTTGAGCGCGCGCTGAACTGTCGACAAAAGCTTCTGCAAACCAATCGGCTTTTCCAGAAAATCGAACGCACCAATGCGCGTTGCTTCGACCGCTGTTTCGATGGTTGCGTGACCAGACAGCATCACCACAGGCATAGTCAGCAGACCCGCCGCTTTCCACTCTTTCAACAGTGTCACGCCGTCGGCATCAGGCATCCAGATGTCGAGCAGAATGAGCGACGGCGTGTGTTTGAGCCGCATCGCGCGCGCGGCAGCAGCGTTCTCGGCGAGGCGAACGACAAAACCCTCGTCCTCGAGAATTTCGTGCAGCAACTCGCGGATGCCAATTTCGTCGTCGACGACCAGAATTTCGGTGGGTGCGATCAAGGGTCTATTTTCTCCAGCGCCTCTAACGGAAACACGACGGTGACCACTGCGCCGCCCTGCGGCGCGTTTTCAACAGTGATGCGGCCTTTGTGTTCATCGATAATCTTTTTCACGATGGCAAGGCCAAGGCCCGTACCTTTCGGTTTAGTCGTCACGTACGGCTCAAAGGCGCGCTGCTTGACGGTGTCAGAAAATCCAACGCCATTGTCGCAGAATCGCACCACCAGCTCGCGCTCGCCGGGATTCCCGGCGACATCTCGGGCCAGTGCGTCAACCGTTACCTGCCCGTCGGGCCGATCC
>JBBRVM010000262.1:0-5759 GCA_038246865.1 Burkholderiales bacterium | reverse complement strand
GGTGGCGGCGTGCGACGGAAGACCCGCCTGGGGCGAGGACAGCGCGTGTGCATCATCGTCATCCGGTAGGATCTGCAGCGCTACTTTCCAGCGCGCATTACCCACGTCAACGGTGACTGATTTGTTGAGTCTGGCGTATTGCGATTGCTGGTGGCGGGTGATGACTTCACTGGCAGTTTTTATCAGCGTGTGGAACGCGTTGACGTCGAGTGGCTTCGGGTCTTTTTTGTTGCGGCCCATGGTCCACGGGCCGATCAGCGCGGGTTCGCGTTCGCCGTCTTTGTACATTTCGACGGCCCAGCCTTCGTCATCTTCGTTTTTGACGACCTTGGCGGTCCAGCCGTCGTCTTGCCAGAGTCTGGGTTCTTTTACGGTTACGGCAGCATCGCCGTCATCAATGTCAATCGGGTCGGTGGCGGGGGAAGGAGCGTTCGTGGTCATCGGCTAATGTTACGTCCGACATACTGTCAAGCGGCCTTGCATTGCGATGTTTTCTGGTAATTGGCTTTTTCGTAGAATTACCACTGAATCGGGGCCGGATGCCATAAAGTCCAATTATCGACTTTACTCGATTTGTAGGCTTAGCCCCTATGCAGCGGTTGTTTCAACGAAAAGCTGATAGTGCCCAGGTTTGATTGACGAAGCGAAATCGCTGCGTTTGCGCTCGAACGCTTTCAATACCCGATCCATCGGCTAAAGTCCGTCTTGCAAACGAATTCGCCACTGCGCCACGCCATGAACATCAGTCATCCTTCGCCTCTCCCAAAGCGCCTTACCGTCGGTGCCGTTCTGCTCGCGGCGGGCGCGGGCAGTCGGCTTGGCCATAAGCCGAAATCACTGCTTGAGCTTGACGGCGTGCCGCTCATCCATCGGCAACTCAACGCGCTTTCTGGCGCTGGGGTTGGGCAGATTGTGGTGGTGCTCGGGCACTACGCTGCGAGGATCGAGGTGGCTGTGCGTGCGTGTCCGGTTGCGGCCAAAGTAGAGACCGTCATCAACCCCAGTCCTGACGACTGCCAACCGTCGTCGGTGCGCATCGGCTTACAAAGTCTGACCGGAAAAATGGATGCGGTCATCGTCGCTTTGGCCGATCAACCGCTGCTCAACGAAGACGACGTGTTGGCGCTGATGAGCGCGTTCACGGATCGGAGCGCTGCGGCGTCGATGGTGGTGCCGCGTGTGTCGGGCTCACCGGGAAATCCGGTGATATTGGACGCGCCGTTGGCGGCCGTTTGGTTGCAGAGCGACACCAACGTGATGGGTCGCGGCTGGCGTGAGGCGAACCTGGAGCGCGTGCAATGGTTTGACACCGAGAACACGCACTATCGCGTTGACATTGATACACCAGAGGACATCGTTCAGTTCACACAGGGCACGGGACATACTTTGCGCTGGCCTGTTGAATGAGTGGACTGATCAAGCGCTAAGTGCCTTCCTCGCACGAACCAGACTTTGGTCGCGGCGAGGCTGGTGGTGCCAACGCTAACATTAATGGTCGCCGACTTTGCGCTGGTGAAAGCGGAGCCAAACAGACCTGGGTGATGATGGAGCATCTCGCGCGATCAGGCGAGAGCAAACTTGTGGAGCGCTGCACCTATCCGCTCACCGGTGTGGCCTGCGTCAGTCGCATCTATACCGACCTTGCGGTGATTGACGTCACGGCGCAGGGGTTCAAGCTCGTAGAGTCTGTGCATGGCCTGTCGCTCGCCGAACTCAATTCCCTGTCCAAACTTTCAATTGCACCTTAGAGATAAAGATATGAACGCCTACATCGTTGATGCCCTTCGTACTCCCATCGGCCGCTATGGTGGCTCGCTTTCTTCGGTCCGCACTGACGATCTGGGCGCAGTGCCGATTGCAGCGCTGATGGCTCGTTTCCCCAATCTCGATTGGGCGGCGATGGACGACGTGATTTACGGCTGCGCTAATCAGGCAGGTGAGGACAATCGCAACGTGGCGCATATGTCCTCGCTGCTCGCTGGCTTGCCGTCGTCGATTCCAGGCGCGACCATCAATCGCCTCTGCGGGTCTGGTCTCGATGCGCTGGGCACGGCAGCGCGCGCGATCAAATCAGGCGAGGCCCAGTTGATGATCGCGGGCGGTGTGGAAAGCATGAGTCGCGCGCCGTTTGTGCTGCCCAAAGCGGACAGCGCCTTTGCCCGCAACAACGCCGTGTACGACACAACCATCGGCTGGCGTTTCATCAACAAATTGATGAAAGAAAAATACGGCGTCGATTCGATGCCTGAGACCGCCGAGAACGTCGCCACCGAGTTCAAGATCGGGCGTGAAGCGCAGGACAGGATGGCGCTTGCTTCGCAACTGAAAGCCGTTGCAGCGCAGAGGAGCGGTTTTTTCGATGCCGAGATTACTGCGGTGACCATTGCGCAGAAAAAGGGCGACGCGATTGTCGTCGGCAAAGATGAGCACCCGCGTGACACCTCACTCGAAGTACTCGCTAAATTAAAAGGCATTGTGCGACCAGATGGAACGGTAACAGCCGGTAACGCCAGCGGCGTGAACGATGGTTCATGTGCAATCCTGGTCGCTTCCGAGTCGGCGCTGAAAACACACAGCCTCACGCCCCGCGCTCGTATCGTTGGTATGGCGACGGCTGGCGTGCCTCCGCGAATCATGGGAATCGGCCCCGCGCCAGCGACAAAAAAAGTGCTCGCGTTGACCGGGTTGACGATCCATCAGATGGACGTGATTGAACTCAATGAGGCGTTCGCCGCGCAGGGCTTGGCCGTGCTGCGAGAGCTTGGTGTTGACGATGCCGACCCGCGCGTGAATCCGAATGGGGGTGCGATTGCGCTTGGGCATCCTTTGGGGGCTTCGGGCGCGCGTCTGGCGACGACTGCGGTTAATCAACTGCACCGCATCGGCGGACGGTATGCGCTGTGCACTATGTGCATTGGCGTTGGGCAGGGCATAGCGGTGGTGCTGGAACGTTGCTAGCGGAACATCTTGCGAATTTAGACCTTTTGTGGGAGCGGCTCTAGCCGCGATGGCTTATGGGGATCCATTTGCGGCTAAAGCCGCTCCCACAGCAGGGCGCGGCGCTGCGAAGCTTGCGTGTTGTCCGGTAAATCAAGCATGGAACTTTACAACTGACCGCGAGTCATTTAGCATTCTGGGTGTTAATGACTCACGGTCAGTTCGCGTTGGTCTTGATCAAACGAGCCAACTTTCGCCATGCCACCCATCAAAAAAATATTACTGGACGCAATCGATGCGCATCACGCGCGCCATGCGACTGAAGCGCAGCAGGTCGCTCGTCGCGCTGAAAAAAGCTCGATCAAGTCCATGATCAAGAGCGCGCAAGATCTGCATCACGCGCATCGATCCGCAGACGCCAGCAAGCGGGTTCGCGCATTGGACGGTGACGACAAAGAAGCCCGTCGACAGACCATTCTCGATGCGGCCGAACGACTTTTCACCGACCGTCACGATCTGGCCAACGTCGCCGATGTGGCAGCTGCTGCTGGCCTCGCCAAAGGCACCGTTTATCTCTACTTCCAGACCAAGGAAGAGGTCTATCTCGCGCTGCATTTGCGTCAGGTTGAGCACTTTTTTACGACGTTGATTTCGCGGATGACGACCGGGTCACCGTTCCTGTTCCCGGAAATGATGGGTCTGGCTGAAGAACACCTGCTCAATGCCCCGACTTACATGCCTCTAGGCGCAGTTTGTATCGGGTTTAGCGGTAACGCCGTCCCGATTGAGGCCGCGAAAGATTTTCAGGTGAACATGACCCACTGGCTGCTCACCGCGGGCGTCGGGCTAGAGCGACATTTCACCAAACTCGCCCCCGGTGAAGGCGTGCGCCTGCTCAAACACAGCTACGCGATGATGATTGGCCTCTACAGCCTCATGCGCGGCGAGCAGAGCAACGATCCCAAATGTCCGATGCTGCCCGGCATGGGCACCTATCAGGAAGAAGCCTCGCTCGCGCTCACCCGCTACTGGGCTCATGTAGCGGGCATTCCCGACACCACTGATACCACACAGATAGAGCACTCCATGGATTCCAAGGATTCAACACGATGAACAAGAAGGCTACTCTCCTCCTCGCGGCACTACTCGTTATCGGCTCTCTAGCCCTCGCCGGATGCGGCAAAAAAGACGAAGCGAAAACACAAGCCGCACCTGCCAAAGCGGAACCACCGCGTCCCGTTCGCTTCATGCAAGTTGGCATGAGCGCGCTTGGTGATATCTCGTATTTGCCGGGCGAAGTACGCCCCCGATATGAGCAGCGTTATGGTTTCCGGGTGCCCGGAAAGATTGCGCGCCGTGCCGTGGATGTGGGCCAGGAGGTCAAAGCGGGTCAAGTGTTAGCTGTGCTTGATTCGCAAGACGTGTTGCCAGCGATCAACGCGCAGTCGGCTCAGGTTGAAGTCGCACGGACAGACTTCGTATTACAGCAAAGTGAGCTGAAACGTCAACAGGAATTGCGCGACAAAGGCTTCGTCTCAGGCGCAGCTCTCGAGCGTCAGGCAGCTACGACTGCCGCCGCCGCTGCACGCGTAAAAGCCGCGCAATCGCAATTGGCGAATGCACAAAACGGACTAAATTTTCAGACATTGCGCGCTGACAAAGCAGGGGTAGTTGTAGCGATAGATGCTGAAGCCGGAAGCGTTGTTTCTGCCGGGCAAAGCGTAATGCGAGTAGCGCAACTCGGTGAGAAGGAAATTATCGTAAACGTCCCCGAACGCGAAGTCGGTTTGATGAAACAGGCGAAGGGCTTTGCTGCGCAGTTCGATGCGATTCCGGGCAAACTCTACGTCGCCAAACTGCGCGAATTGGCTCCGGCAGCCGATGCGGCAAGTCGCACTTACATGGCGAAGCTCTCCATTGCCAATGCGGACGACGCTCTGAAGCTCGGCATGAGCGCGACGGTGCGTCTCGATCTGGGTGAAGCTCAGGTAATCGTCGTGCCAAACACGGCGCTCTACACTCGCGACAACGCGACACGCGTCTGGTTGGTGGACCGTGCGAGTGAAACGGTGAAGCCGGTCGAGGTGAAACTCGGTATGAGCACTAACGAAGGGGCTGCAGTTGTCTCTGGACTGAAAGCGGGTGACCTCGTGGTCACGGCCGGTGCCAACTTGTTGCTGACCGGGCAGAAGGTGCGTTTGCTTGAAACCGTACCCGTATCGAGTGCCGCCGCTGTCCCGGCCGCAAATGCTTCCCCCGCCGTTGCCAGGCAAGGCAGCAAACCATGATGGGTCTTGGTGAAAAAAACTCGGGCAGCAGCAGGGGAAACGTCTCCGCCGCCGCGATCAAGCACCAGCAGTTGACGCTGTTTTTCATTCTCGCGATTGCGATTGCCGGCTTCGCTGCGTATTTCAAACTGGGTCAACGCGAGGACCCGGACTTCACCTTCCGCGCCATCACGATTCGCACGCTGTGGCCCGGCGCGACGACCTCACAAGTCGACTCGCAAATCACGGATCGCCTCGAGAAAAAACTTCAGGAGATGCCGTACTTCAAGCGCACCCAAAGCTACTCGAAACCCGGTGAATCGCTCATTATTCTTGAGCTGATCGACACCGCACCGCGCAAGGACATTCAGGCGCTCTGGTATCAGGTCAGGAAGAAGGTCGGCGACATCCGATTTACGTTACCTGCCGAGGCGCAGGGGCCGTTTTTCAACGATGAATTTGGCGATGTCTTCGGATCAATTTACGCGTTCACCGGAGACGGTTTCACGCTCTCGGAACTACGTGACAAAGTCGAGGACGTTCGGCAGGAGTTGC
>JBBRVM010000261.1:0-5760 GCA_038246865.1 Burkholderiales bacterium | reverse complement strand
ATTCGGCAACCCATGAATCATCGCTTGATTTTGACTGGCTCGACAAACGCTCAATGGACCCCGTGGGTTATCAGCGCATCAATAAAATCACTGGTAAGGTGATCGAGAAAGAAAACGTCGTCAAAGGCATTCAGTACGAGGCGGGACGCTACGTTGTCATGACCGACGAGGAAATTCGCGCGGCCTTTCCCAAGGCGACGCAAACCGTCGAGATTGAGTCGTTCGTCAAGGCGTCGGATGTCCCGCCCACCTTTTTTGAAAAACCGTACTTCGTTGTACCGATCAATCGGGGTGCCAAGGTGTTCGCGTTGCTGCGGGAAACGCTCGCGAGCGCGGATCGGATCGGGATCGCGCGCGTAGTTATCTCGAATAAGCAGCATCTCGCTGCGTTGTACCCGATGGGCAAATTGTTGGTGCTGAATCTATTGCGTTGGTCCGAAGAAGTTCGACTTCCAAAAGCCCTGCTGAGCCTGGAGAGCTTGACGACACCGGTAACGCTGACCGCCGCAGAAAAACAGATGGCAACCCAGTTGGTCAAAGACTTGAGTGGCGAGTGGGACCCCATTGCCTTCAAAGATGAATTCAAGGATGAGATCATGCGCATGGTTGGCGCGCGCGTCAAGGCAGGTAACACCACCGCCGTAACAAGGCTCGATTCGACGCAGGACGATACGGGAAGCGGTGCCGAAATCATCGATCTCGTCGATCTGCTCAAGCGCTCATTGGCGGGTGCAAAAAAGTCTACGAAACCCACCGCCAATGATCCTGATCCGGACAACAAAGTCGCAGCGTCGGTACTGAACAAACGGGTTCGCCAAAGCGACGTACCGGCTTCTAAACCGGCAGCCAAACCGACCACCACTACCCGCAAAAAGCGGTCGGCCTGATGACTGGCCTCGCCGATTGGAAACCCTACTCAAGTATCGCGATAAACGAGCGTTCGCCCAAACACCGGAACCCCGTGGCAAGAATGACGTTGCCCATCTAGATTCGCGGAACTACGTGATTCAGAAACACGATGCGACGGCGCTCCATTACGATTTCCGCATTGCCCATCGCGGAGTATTACTGAGCTGGGCGATCCCGAAAGGCCCTAGTCTTGACCCGCATGTAAAACGTCTCGCGGTCGAAGTTGAAGCGCATCCCCTCGACTATGGACACTTTCAGGGCACGATCCCTGCGGGCAATTATGGTGCTGGCAAGGTTGAAATATGGGATCAGGGCGAGTGGATAGCGATGGGCGATGTAGATCAATCACTTCGGGACGGCAATCTGAAGTTCACCCTGCAAGGCGTGAAACTAAAAGGCAAATGGGCGCTCATCCGCACCGGCAAAGCGATCGGCGGGAAGCAGTGGCTATTGATCAAGGAGCGGGATGCGTTTTGTCGCGACGCTTCAGAGTTTGAGGTGACCAGCGCCTTGCCGCAAGCCGTGGTGGCAATGGCGAATCCCGGCAAAGCCGAGCAGCGTGCACCTAAGCTCCCGCTTCGGGTCACGCCAGAGTTGGCGACGCAAGGCATGGTCCCGACTGACAATGACAAACGCTGGGTTTATGAACTTAAGTTCGATGGCTATCGCCTATTGGCGCGCCGAGACAGCGGCGTCGTTCGACTGCTGACGCGAAATGGACATGATTGGACATCGCGTATGCCACGCGTCGCTGCCGCCGTCAAAGCGCTTCGCTTCACCGACGGCTGGCTGGACGGGGAACTGGTCTATCTCGATGATGACGACACTCCCAATTTCAACGCGTTAGCGAGCGCGATAGAGAAAGACGATCCGCATCTGCGATATTTCCTATTCGACGCGCTCTGGCTCAACGGTCGGGACCTGCGCGCAGCTACGTTGACGGCCCGCTACGCTGCACTAACGTCGCTCGTGAACGGGACGCCTGAATCACCGCTCCGGTTGAGCGAGCAGTTCGCCGAGCCACCCAAGTCGCTGCTGGCGTCCGCCTGCAAAATGGGACTCGAAGGTTTGATCGCCAAACGAAAAGATTCAACGTACACCGGCCAACGCAGTGGCAACTGGATCAAACTTAAATGCAGTTCGCGGCAAGAGTTTGTGGTGATCGGCTTCGTACCCAGTGCCGAGCCCGGACGCTACTTTAAGAGCTTGTTGGTGGCAGAACGCGATGCAAGCGGCGCGCTTGTCTATGCCGGTAACGTCGGCACCGGCTTCACGGCGGAACAGCTCAAACAAATTCATGCGCAACTTAGCGCTTTGACCCCGGCTGAGCCGCTGGAAACGGTTCCAGCGACGCTTCGTAGGGCAGGCCGCTGGGTAGTGCCGGAGGTCGTTGTTGAGGTGACTTTCGGAGCGCGTACCAGGGATTCCCATTTGCGCCATGCTGTGTTTCGGGGAATAAGAATGGACAAATCAGCTGACGAAGTCTTCCGCGAAATTGCCTTCATGCCGTCAGAACGATTTAGCGTCACGCACGCTGAGCGTGTGGTCGATCCCGCAAGCGGGGCTACCAAAGGTGACATTGCTGACTACTACGCACTTGCACAATCGGTGCTGTTGAAGTCGCTCAAAGACCGACCCTGCGCGTTGGTGCGAGCCCCTGCCGGGCTCGCTGGCACTGTCTTCTTCCAAAAGCATAGCGAGGCCTTTAACGTTGTAGCGGCCAAGGCGCTAACCGCGACATCCGGGCCCAATGGCGGCGCTGTGACCATCGTCAACTCGTTGCTCGCGCTGGAAGCGTGCGTGCAAAACAACACGATTGAATTTCACACGGTTAACGCCCGATTACCCCTCGCCGAAAAGCCTGATCGGATTATTTTTGACCTTGATCCCGGTGAAGGGGTGGCGTGGTCGATGATTCAGGAGGGCGCGGTGTTGTTGAAAACGCTGTTGGATGAGCTCTCGCTTCCTGCCTTTCTCAAGACCAGCGGCGGCAAGGGGTTGCACGTAGTCGTGCCGATCACGCGGCGTTACACCTGGGCTCAAACCAAAGCGTTTAGTGGCGGGTTAGTCCGTCACCTCGCTCACGTAGCGCCCACTCGCTTCGTCGCCAAAAGCGGTCCACGCAATCGCTTAGGCAAAATCTACGTCGACTATTTACGAAACGGACAGGGCGCAACCACGGCCGCTGCGTGGACGCTTCGGGCGCGGGCAGGTTTGCCGGTTTCAGTACCCATCGGTTGGGACGAGTTGGCGTTGCTCCCCGGCAGTAGTTTCTGGACGTTGCGCACCGTGTCGGCTCGCCTGCGCGATGTCGGAGAGGCGCCGTGGCAGCGCTATGGCGATGCCCTCGCCTCGCTGGCTGAGCCTGCCCGACGTCTCAATGTTGACTTGCAAAGCATGCGGGACACCGCTGAAACAAAAGGAGAAACAGTATGAAAGTGAAACCCAACATCAACCGGAGCGACGAGACATCGAAACCGCCGCTGCCACAACCGTCCCCACGAGCAAATTCAGGCTTAAGCGTCGAGATACTGCAACAGCCCGTTCCCAAGCTTCCACACGAAGCGGATCAGTCCACCAGCAACCAGGAAACTGAGATTCGGCCGGAAATGCTTCAGGCCGAACATGATGTCGAGGCGGGAATGCAAGACACGGGGCGCTCGCCTGTGGTGAATGAGGTTTATAAGCGCCAAAAAAAGTAACCTGCCATTCCGACTGAAACCGCATGTCCCGTATCCGCAGACAGCCAAATCAGGCTCGATTACAAGAAAAATTTGCCTTGAAAATATCAGATTCGCGGGTTAATACGCGGTGACATCCTGATTCAATGCGCCAAGGCAGTCAACCCTGGCGAAAGACGCGAAAATGAGTTGGGGAGAGTCAAGATGAAGCCGGATAGGCCAGAGCCGCTATCCTTCGCGCCTCAGATTTTTTTTGCGGCGAACCCCTTGCGCGAATCCACCTTCGTAACTCTCCAACGCTGGCTGCCCAAGCTCGCGCTGACCCGCTTCGCCGGACTCGTCGCGGGCTGGCGCGGCGGCGCGATTACGCGCTTGATCATTCGTCGCTTCGTCGCGAAATACGGCGTGAACATGGCGGAGGCGCTGGAGCCTCACGTTGAAACGTATTCGACGTTCAATGAGTTCTTCACACGACGTTTGCGCAGCGATGCGCGGCCTTTGCCTTCGGGGGATGGTACTTCGTGGTTATGTCCTGTGGACGGCGCAGTCAGCCAGTTTGGTGCGATAGAGCGCGATCAGATTTTTCAGGCGAAGGGGCATCAGTACAGCACGCAGGCCTTGGTCGGAGGGGATGCAACGCTTGCGGCGCAATTTGAGAACGGCTCGTTCGCTACCCTGTACTTGAGTCCGCGCGACTACCACCGTATTCACATGCCTTGCGACGGCACATTGACGCGCATGATCTACGTGCCCGGCGCGCTGTATTCGGTGAATCCGGCGACAGCGCGCGGCATTCCCGGATTGTTTGCGATCAATGAGCGCGTCGTCTGCGTGTTCGACACCGCTCACGGGCCGTTTGTGTTGACGCTGGTCGGCGCGACGATTGTTGGCAGTATGGCCACCGTCTGGCACGGCGTCGTGAATCCGCCGCGTACTGGCAAGGTTCGCGAATGGCGTTACGGAAATGCCTCTGGTGATGAGAAGCCCGTCGCTCTCAAACGCGGCGATGAAATGGGCCGCTTTTTGCTCGGCTCCACGGTGGTGATGTTGTGGCCGAAAGACGTGCTTCAATTCAATGCCAAGTGGACGCCGGGCAAAGCCATTCAACTCAATGAATTGATGGCGGGTGAGCCTAACTTGTAGGCTTCGTTAGCTAAGTGCAATCGCATCCACCCGATCCAGTCGCACGATGATTCTGGCGAATTGCTGACTGCGCAGCTCGACGGTGTTGGCATCAATGCGCTTCACGAAGACACCCACCACGATCTGTCCGCCCACATAAACCGACAGTCCTTTTTTCTGCGTCAAACTCAGGTTGAATAACTCTTCGTAAGCGGCAGCGGCGGGCGCGCTCATTGGGGCGGTCGTTTGTGCGATGGCAGCGGTCGTGCCAGTGATCGCGCCGACGCCGAATGCAGCCGCAATGGCGAGATGGGCGAATGATGGGGTCATGATGGATCCTTCAGAGGTAGGAGGCCGCAGCCGATACGGAATTTATACGCCCGCGCAGCCTACAATTTACCTACAGGTTACAAAAGCCCCTTTTTTAAGTATCTATTGGAAGCATTCCTCATCTCCACGGGCGTGGTCGCTCTTGCCGAAATTGGCGACAAAACGCAACTCCTCGCCTTCATCCTCGCCGCAAAATTTCGCAAGCCCTGGCCGATCATTCTGGGCATCCTGGTGGCGACAATTGTCAATCATGCATTTGCGGGTGCGCTGGGTGCCTGGATCATGTCCGTCGCCGGGCCGAACGTCATGCGCTGGGTGCTAGGGTTGGGCTTTATCGCCATGGCGGTGTGGACGTTGATCCCGGATAAATTCGATGAGGATGATGCGCAAACGGCGAACCGTTCCAGGTACGGTGTGTTTGGCACCACAGTGGTCGCGTTCTTTCTGGCTGAGATGGGAGACAAAACCCAGATCGCCACCATCGCGCTTGCCGCACAGTTCAACGCGTTTATCGCAGTGGTCGCGGGCACTACGTTTGGCATGATGCTCGCCAACGTGCCCGCCGTCCTGCTCGGTGATCGCATCGCCAATCGCATCCCTGTGCGCGTGGTACACGCCATCGCGGCGCTGATTTTTCTTGCACTCGGCATCGCGACGCTACTCGGTGCCGGCGCAAAATTCGGCTTCTGACCAATCAATTTTTAGGCGCGACCCCTGT
>JBBRVM010000260.1:0-5784 GCA_038246865.1 Burkholderiales bacterium | reverse complement strand
GCGGTACAGGCCTTCGCGCCAGATTCGCTCGAAGTTGCCCCGGCAGCGAAAGACGATGAACTGCTTCTTGCCCACGACGCTGCCTACGTTGAGCGCATGTCAAATGGCACGCTCACCGCATCAGAAATCCGGCAAATTGGCTTTCCGTGGAGCCCGTTCATGGCCGAGCGCGCGCGGCGCTCAGCGGGGGCGACGCTTGCTGCGGCCAAGGCGTCGTTAGCTGATCTCTGCGCAATCAATCTTGCCGGTGGCACGCACCACGCGTTTCGTGATCATGGAGAAGGTTTTTGTTGCTACAACGATGCCGCCGTCACAGCCCGCGTTTTGCAGAGAGACTTCGGCATTAAACGCGTCCTGATTTGCGATCTCGACGTGCATCAGGGCAACGGTACGGCAAGCATTTTGTCGGGCGATTCTTCCGTCTTTACATTCTCGATGCACGGCGCGCGCAACTATCCCGTTCGTAAAGAAATCAGTACACTGGATGTTGAACTCGGTGACGGCTGCGATGACGAAACCTATCTGCAGAAACTGCACGCACACCTGCCAACAATCATCGCGCAATTTCAACCCAACGCCATGATTTATCTCGCAGGAGCCGACCCGTACGAAGGCGACCGCCTCGGCCGTTTGAAACTCACCAAAGCGGGCCTGCGAGCGCGTGACCGCTACGTGATGACTGTCGGCAGAGACGCAGCGATCCCGATCACGGTCACGATGGCCGGTGGATATGCGCACAATGTGACCGACATCGTCGACATACACTTCAGCACTGTTCGTACCGCATTTGAGGTTTTTGCATGAGTTCTGACGCACCCATCGTCGTCGCCCAACACCCCACGCTGGCAGGCGTTGCCACGTTTACACTTAACCGCCCAAAAGCGCTCAATTCGCTTGATGCGGCCATGACCAAAGCCTTCGTACCCGCGATCCAGCAGATCGCTGCGGACGCGTCGATTCGGGTCGTCATCGTGCAGGGTGCCGGTGAGCATTTCATGGCAGGTGGCGACATCAAAGGCTTCGCTGCAACGCTCGAAACACCGGGCCCGGAGCGACAGGTGCATTTCCGCGACATGATTGCCTACCTGCATGGCGGTATTGAGCTAATGCAACGCATGCCGATCATCACCGTCGCCAAAGTTCGCGGAGCCTGCGCCGGGTTCGGTATGAGTCTCGCCATCGGCTGCGACCTCACCATCGCCAGCGACGACGCCTATTTTGCTACCGCCTACAAAGCCATTGGCCTCACGCCGGACGGTGGCCAATCGTACTTTCTGCCGCGCCTCGTCGGCATGAAGAAAGCGATGGAATTGACGCTACTTTCCGAGCGCATCAAGGCTGACGAAGCCGAGCGACTAGGCTTTGTCAGCAAAGTTGTGCCGGTCGCTGATCTGGACGCTGTCGTAGACAAAATCGCACAACAAATTGCCCGCAGCGCCCGTGGCTCGATGGCGGGCGCGAAACGTCTGATTAGTACCTCGCTCTCAAACACCATGAGCGAGCAGCTGAACGCCGAAGCTGATAGTTTTTCGTCATGCGCGGCAAAGGACGATTTTGCAGAAGGTATACGCGCGTTTATCGAAAAGCGCCACGCGAAATTCAGCTAACGCAGCATCGCCTCACGCTCAAACTCGCGACAGCAAAAAAGCCTTCACCACGTCGCGGCGGGGGATTGCAGCGATTGCACCAAACTCAGTCGTGGTCAACGCCGCCGCTGCGTTGGCATAACGCACCGCGTCCAGCATCAAATCCCCCATCGCCATGCGAGCGATGACCGCTCCGACGAAGCAGTCTCCTGCGCCCGTAGCATCGACGGTGTCTACAGGAAATGAGGCCATTTGCATCACGTCCGCGCCCTCGCCCTGACTGATTTTCACACCCTCCGAGCCGAGCTTTAAAACCACCACCTGGGCACCGGAACGATGCGCCCAGCGCAGTATTTCTTCATGGTCTGAACTGCCTGAAAGCGCCACCGCGTCTTCGAATGACGGGAAGAAATAGTCGGTCAGCGGCAGTATTTCTGCCAGCGCGGTCTGCGCTTCGCTAACCATCCACAATCGCGGACGAAAATTGGCGTCAAACGCGGTAGTCACGCCCATTTTTCGCGCCTCTTGAAACATCGCAAGCGTCGCCGCGCTCGCGCTGGCGGAAATCGCCTGTGTGATGCCGCTTGCGTGAACGAATTGCGCGTCAGCGACGGCGTCCATGTCGATGTCACCCGGAGCCAGCTTGCTCGCCGCTGATCCGGTGCGCGCGTAGCTGAAGGTGTGACCTTCGGGGCCATGATGCACGAAATAGCCGCCGGTACTGGCGTGTTCGTCGACTGTCACCTGCGAGCAGTCGATGCCTTCCTGCTTCCAGATCGCACGCAACGCATCGCCAAACGGATCATTGCCGACGCGCGTGATGTAGCCCACGCTCGCGCCCTGCCGCGCTGCTGCTACGCAAAAATTTGCGGTGTCGCCACCGAAACCTAGCGTGTATTTTCCAGGTTCGCTGGGAATCGCGGTCATTTCCCACATGGGTTCGCCGAGGCTCAGGATGTCAGGCATGGTTTTCTCGCTATTAGTTTGGCAATTGATCAGAGGCAAGTTCTGCCGACGTCACGATAGATTTTCGTCTTGACACGCTAAATCATGCAAGCGGCGCAATCCGCTTCCACGGTCGCGCCGACTCCAACGCCCTACCTGCTCTCAGGACGAGCGCATCACCATGCATCGGGCCGACAATTTGCGTAGACAACGGCAGGCCGTCCATATCAAAGCCACAGGGGCAAACGCACGCGGGCTGTTGCGTGAGATTGAACGGATACGAGAACGGCGTCCAGTCCAGAAAATTCGCAATCGGCGTGTCCCATGCGTTCGACGCTTTTGCCTTAAAGGCGGGAACGGAAACTCCGGGCGTCACCAGCAAATCGAAGCGTTCATGAAACTTTCGCATCAGGATGCCCAGCTCGCCGCGTCGCTTGATCAGGGCCTGCATTTCAGGCACCGTGACTCGCCTGCCCTGCTCTGCCTGGGCTGCCAGTGCCGGGTCAGCGAGCGCTTGTTGCGCGGGGGTCATTGCGTCAAATAACGTGGCCGAACCCACAAACCAGAGCTTCATGGTGATCTCCAGCGGGCACTCGAACCCAGGATCGACCGCTTCAACATGTGCGCCCATTTCGGCAAGGGCTTCAGCCGATTTGCGCACGGTCGCAGCGACTTCGGGATGCACGTCTTTCACGTAGCCCAGCGTCGGGCTGAACGCGATCCGCAGACCGCGAATGCCGTCGTTGAGCCCCACTATGTAGTCGCGCGAATCAAAAGGCAGCGACGTCCAGTCCCGTGCATCGGGGCGGGTGATGACATTCATGAGCATCGCGGCGTCTGTGACGTGGCGCGTGTGCGGCCCCAAGTGCGCCACCGTACCCATTGGCGAATGCGGCCATGCCGGAACCCGCCCGAACGAAGGCTTAATGCCAAACCCGCCGGTGAACGCTGCCGGAATGCGCACACTGCCGGCACCATCGGTCCCCATCGCCAGCGGGCCGATGCCGGCGACAACAGCTGCCGCGCTGCCGCCGGATGAGCCACCAGACGTGCGATCTGTGTTCCACGGATTCCGCGTGACGCCCGTCAACAGGTTGTCGGTCGTGCCTTTGATACCGAACTCGGGCGTGGTTGTTTTTGCAAAGATTACGAGGCCCGCTTCGCGAATGCGGGCGACGCTCGGCGCATCGTCAGCCCAGTCTTGCGTGGCATCCACAGTGCGCGAACCGCGCAGCGTCGGCCAGCCTTTGGTGAGGATCAAATCCTTGATCGAAATCGGCACGCCATCGAGCGGCGATAGCGCCGTCCCAGCCTGCCAGCGTGCCTCGGACGCCTTTGCATCAGTCAACGTCTTTTCACGATCCTCAAAGCAGAACGCGTTGATCTTCGGCTGCCAGGCGTCGAGCCGCGCGAATACAGCGGTGACGGCTTCGACGGGCGAAGCTTCCGCGCGACGGAAATGGCGGGACAAGTCTTCGGCGGAAAGGTCGGCGAGATTCACGGTGGCATTCCTGAGTTCGATGTTTAACGAGCGGTGACGACCGTTGAGCGGCAAAACATAGGCTATCGCACGAGCGGTCGAAGATGGGGATGGCGGTTCACGCAGCATTACAGCTTTTTGCTGAAATCCTTATTGCATTGGGGCTAAGCGGCTTAAAAGTAACTTATCGATAATTGCCATAAACCGCGCTCAGCCCCAATGCAGCCGTGGTTTCACCGAAAAGCTAAAGGGTTTTCAGACCCGCTCGCGACCCACGTTTCTATGGCTGATCGCACCTCGTCTGGTCGCTCGGTCACGGGCCAATGGTGGCAGTCAATCGTGGCAAACGTTGCGTTCGCGAGCGCAGAATAGTCCCGCCGGGTTTCGCTTTCGCCAGCGAACGTCGCACCCGTGGAGAGCAGCACACGAACCGGGCAGGAGAGCCTCGCAAACTCTGGCGGCGGTCGCAGCAGTTCGACGATATCCTGCAAATACTGTGCGGTGTGAATGTGTTTCAGATCGGCGTGCGTTGAACTGTAATGCTTGATGAAGGCTTCGGTATTCTCCGGGGACTGCAACGCGATGCGGGCCGCTCGGTCGAGCTCGCGCAGATCAAGCGGCTCGATGTGACGACGATAAATGCCCAGTCGGTTGGCGAAACGTATCGTCGCTGCGGCAGCCGCGAATAGCGGCGAAGCGGTAAGAACCCAGTGATTCTTCGGCAGCAGTGCCGTGCGCAGCACCGGGTCAATGAGAAACAGCGAGGTCGTACGATCCGGGTGCTTCGCCGCGAAATGCATGGCCACTTGTGCCCCCAGACTATGACCGACGATCACGGCGCGTTGATGGCCGGCTTTGTCCAGCAAATCCGCGAGGTCATCAACCCAGCGCTCAAGATCGCCATGATCGCTGACCGTCGCAGCCGAGCCGTGCCCGCGCAGATCGGGCGTCAACAGATCATGTGTGGCGGCGAGCGGAGAGTGCTCAACAAACTCGCTCCAGCGCGTGTGGTTGCTTGCGAGGCCGTGCAGCAGCACGACCGCGTCACGGGCGATCAGTGCCTCGACGCTGCCATCGCGCAATGCGAACCCACATGGCAATTTCGAATCCAGCGCCAAGCAGAAGCGCAATCACCGAGCCCTTGTCAAAACCGATGGAGTAGCACACGAGCGCAGCAACGATCAGTAACGCCAGGACCCAGTAGCGAGATTGCACAAATTTCGTCACACAAGTCATAGGCCTTTACCCTTTGCTCACGCGCCCAATCCCGCTGACATTGGTCGTTACATCCGTCGCCGCGCCCTTCCAGCTCAAGCTGCCAACGCCGCTCACGTTCGCTCGCAGCGATTTTTCTGCACGCACATTCGCGCTGCCGACGCATGCGGCGAGACTCAACGCAACCACGCCGATCAGCGCCGCGTGAATCATGCGGGTTGACAGCACATTCATGGCTAGGAGATCGCTTTCTGCGACTTGAGCACACTGGTCGCTGTCGTCACCAGGCTCGCGATATCGGTCAAATTCTGCGGCACCACAATCGTATTGCCCGCCTTCGCAATATTGCCCAGCGCGGCGATGTATTGCTCCGCCACTTTCAGGTTGACAGCCTGCAAACCACCTTGCGATTCAATCGCCATAGCGATTTTGCGGATCGCTTCGGCGTTAGCGTCTGCCTTCGCAATGATCGCAGCGGCTTCACCCTGCGCCTGATTGATATCGGAGATTTTAGTGCCTTCGGACTTGGCAATCGCCGCTTCTTTCTGACCCATCGCG
>JBBRVM010000259.1:0-5786 GCA_038246865.1 Burkholderiales bacterium | reverse complement strand
TGTTCAATCTGGTTAGACGCGAGAAAGACTGGCGCACTTGGCAGTAGGCAAGAAAAGATCGCCGACAACGCCGAGCTGCTGTTGCGCGCACTTGCAGAGGTGGGAATTGTCGCGCTAGTTGATGAGGCGACTGGATACCAAAAAGACCGAGCAAAAGACGCCTTAGCAAAAATCCTCGAACAATTCATTGCTAAAGAGTTGCAGCCCTGGGTGCATACTTTTTCAAATGATTTTTACGAACAACTATTCAGATTGCGAGGTCTGTCATATCCAACAAACGTGGTCAAACGACCCGCATATTTTGGGCATCTGACAAACAACATTGTCTATGCCCGCCTTGCGCCAAAGGTGCTTGAGCAACTAAAAAAAGATACGCCAAGGTCAGAGAGCGGTAGACACAAAACGCAGCTTCACAGGAAATTGACGCCAGACGTCGGTCATCCGAAATTACGCGAGCATTTGGCTTCGGTGGTGTCGCTTATGAAAATTAGCGCCGACTACAACCAGTTTGCAGATTTCTTGAATCGTGCGCATCCAAAGTTCAACGACACGCTGCCTTTGTTTGTAGAGATGCCCGATGATGGCGTAGGACTCTAACGTTTCGCCCAGCGCTTTAGAGCGGCTTTCTTAGCTATCTCTGAGCGCTGTTGTGAATCCAGCGCTCTAGCGCGCGCTGTACCGCCCAGCAAGCCACCACGCCGCCCCGAATCTTGGGCGGCTTTTTTCTTTTCGTCGATTGGCTCAGGTGGCGTTTCATCCGTGGCTTGTTGCACGATGGAAAACGCGGTTTGATTTAGGTCTTTTCTAGGCATACTGATAGGGTAGCACTTCGGTCAAGATGGTTCAATCAGTTGTAACTGAAATGTGCGGCAAAATGACCCACTACCCCTAATTCGTTGGTAGCCCCAATGTAGTGGTGCGTTCAGCATAAAGCGGTATCTCAGGCGAGTCGTTGTTTTGAGAAACAATCACCCGAAAACCGCATCGCCACGGCTCGGCTATTCCTTGACCGATCCCGTCATCCCCGACACGTAATGCTCGACGAAGAACGAGTAAATAAATGCGACGGGCAGCGAGCCGAACAGTGCGCCCGCCATCAGCGAGCCCCAGTGGTAGACATCGCCTTCAACCAGTTCCGTGACGACGCCCACAGGCAATGTCTTGAGCTCGGACGATGAGACAAACGTGAGCGCGTAGATGAATTCATTCCACGACAGCGTGAACGCAAAAATCCCGGCTGAAATCAGGCCCGGAACAGCGAGTGGCAACACGATCTTGGTGAGAATCTGCCAGCGACTGGCGCCGTCGATCAGCGCACACTCTTCCAGCTCAAACGGGATCGTGCGGAAATAGCCCATCAAGAGCCAGGTGCAGAACGGAATCAGGAACGTTGGGTAAGTAAGAATGAGGGCAAGACGCGTATCGAACAACCCGAGCTGAAACACCACCGAGGCCAGCGGAATGAACAGGATCGATGGCGGCACCAGATACGCCAGAAAGATCGCGAGCCCCACCTGCTTGGCACCGGAAAACCGCAGCCGCTCAATCGCGTAAGCCGCGAGCACTGAGGCGGTGAGCGAGAAAAACGTAGCCGTGACGGAGACCAGAACCGTGTTCCACATCCACTCGGGATATGCAGTCTCAAACAGCAATTTTTTGACGTGAGCGAGCGTTGGCGAGATGATCCAGAACGGATTTCCGTCGCGCGACAAAAGCTCGTTGTTTGGCTTGAACGCCGTGATCCCCATCCAGTAGAACGGGAAAAGCAGCACGAACAGAAACGCCCCGAGCGGCAGATAGGTCGCGAAAACTTTGCGCTGCGCGGTCTCGAGAAAATTCATGCCCGACGATTCGGCGCTCTCGGCCTTTGCCGTGTTGGCCGTCTTTGTGTTGCTACTCATTTGTCTCCGCCCCCTTGTTGCCAGACGCGGCGTTGTAATCCGAAATAGCTGAACATGATCGCCGCCAGCAGGAACGGCACCATCGCAATCGATATGGCCGCGCCCTCGCCGAGAGCGCCGCCGGAAATTGCGCGCTGGAATGACAGCGTCGCCATCAGGTGAGTCGCGTTGAGCGGCCCGCCGCGCGTGATCACGTAGATGAGCTGGAAATCGGTGAAGGTAAACAATACCGAGAATGTCATCACCACGGCGATGATCGGCGTCAATAGCGGCAGCGTGACATAGCGAAATTGTTGCCACGGCGTCGCGCCGTCGATGGCTGAGGATTCGTAATACGAGGGCGAAATCGTCTGCAAACCGGCCAGCAACGTGATTGCTACAAAAGGTACGCCGCGCCAGACGTTTGCGGCAATCACCGAGAAGCGCGCGTTCCACGGGCTACCCAGGAAATCGATGTAGGTGTCGATGATGCCCATCTTCACCAGCACCCAGCTGATGACTGAGAACTGTGCGTCAAATAACCACCAGAATGCAATGGCCGACAGTGCCGTCGGCACGATGTACGGTAGCAAAATCACCGCGCGAAAAAAACTCTTGAAGCGCAGATTGCGATTGAGCAGCAGCGCAAGCCAGAGGCCAAGAAAGAACTTGAGAACGCTGGCAACCGTCGTATAAAAAAGCGTATTGAACAGCGCCAACTGTGTGACGCTGTCGGTCGCCAGAAAAATGTAGTTTTCGAAGCCAACCCACTCGCCGGGTCGACCGACCTTGGCGTCTGTGAAACCAAGCCACACGCCGAGCCCGAGCGGATACGTCAGGAACAGCACCAGCAAAATCGCACCCGGCAGCATGAAGATCAGGCCGAGGGCATTGCGACTGTTTTGAAGTTTGTCAAACATGAATCAAGCGAGCATCAAACATAAAAAGCGGCGTAAATTCTCAAGCAGCGTTCGCACGCCAACCAAAGGACTTCGGAACATTAACGCTGTCATGCCGAGCCTCGCGAAGCATCAGGTCTCGCACGCTGCAAACCCAATACGGGTGCAGTGGTTGGCCACCTGATTCTTCGCTTGTGGCTCAGAATGACAACGGTTATTCAACGATTAATCCAGAAACAGAAGAATCGTCAACGGCATCAGACTTTGTAATACCGCTCCGCCCGTTTCTGTGCCCGCTCGGCAGCTTCTTTGGGCGTCCTCGAGCCGCTTGCGGCTTCGGCCACCATGTTGACCACGATAAAGTCTGCTGCGGCACCTGCTGACGCGTAACCGAGCTTCCCGGCATAGCCCGCTGGGCGCAGGTTCTTCACGCAGTCGCGATAAGGCGTGTGTTTGGGATCGGACGTCCAGATCGCGGACTTGGCGTATTCCGCGAGCGGCGGCGCAATATAGCCACCCGCCGCTGTGAGCCACGGGTCAAACTGCTCCTGTTCCATCATGAAACGCAGGAACTCCTTCGCAGCGTTGGGGTACTTGGTGTACTTCATGATCATCTGATTGAAGAAAAGATGCGACTCGGTCGGCACGCCAGCGGGGCCGATCGGGTACTGCGCGTGAAAGATGTCTTCCTTCAGATCCTTCACCTTTTGATCAGTCGCAGTTTTTGTTGCGTAGTAAATCGAGATTCCGTTGTTGGTCAGGCTGATCTGGCTATCAAGGAATGCTTTGTTGTTGTTCGGATCGAGCCAGGACAGCGTGCCCGGAATAAAGGTTGAGTACATTTCTTTGGCGTACTCGAGCGCCTTGATCGTTTCCGGGCTGTCGATGACCACCTTGTTGTTGGTGTCTACCAGCTTGCCGCCGTGTGACCAGATCAACCAATTCGTCCAGAGCCCGTCGCCGGTGGCGTTGCCGAGCGCGAAGCCGCAAGGGGTATTTTTTTCTTTCAACGCCTTACACAATTTCAGGAAGTTTGTCGTGTCCTTGGGAAATGCGTCGAAACCGGCCGCCTTCACCATACTTTGGCGATACACCATCATCGCACCAGCGGCACCGAGCGCGACGCCGATCCATTTCTTGCCATCGGGGCGAAGGTAGGCCTCGCATGCCGGATACCAGCCGCCATATTTTTTGCCCAGATACGTGGCGAGATCGGTCACGTCGAGCAGTTTTTCCGGGTACAGATTGGCATCATCATTGGTCGACAGAATGATGTCGGGACCGGCACCGGTATTGGCCGCCACCGCAGCTTTCGGCCGCACGTCCTCCCAGCCCTCGTTGTCCACGCGCACCTCGATGCCCGTCTTTTCGGTGAACTTTTTGACGTTGATCATGTAGGCGTCGATGTCGCCCTGCACGAAGCGGCTCCAGCGCAGCACGCGAAGCTTGGCCCCTTTTTCCGGTTTGAACGTCAACGCCTGCGCGTTGATAAACGGCGACCAGATGGCGCTGCCTGCGCCAACCGTCGCAGCAGCGGCGACGCCCGCTGAATTGGCGAGAAATTTACGGCGATTAAAGTCACTCATTGTTGCCTCCTTGTGGTTTGATATTTGGAACAGTAACGACATCTAAGTCACGAACCGGGAACTCAGTAGCCAATGCACAGCACAGCCTCCACTGCAATGCATCAAAAAATTACGCTGCCAGACGCTGCCCGGTATCGGCGCTAAACAAATGCGCGCAGTTCATGTCCGGTTGCAAATGAATGGTGCTTCCGGGCTCGAAATCATGGCGCTCACGGAAGATGGCCGCGAGGTCTACACCGTCATGCCGACACGCCACGAAGGTATCCATGCCCGACGGCTCCATCACCACCACACGCGACGGAATGGCACCATGAGCCGCATCGGACGACACCAGTGTGAGATGCTCAGGACGCGTGCCCAAAATGACCGGCTGACCGTCGATGCCGCCCGCGTGCTGCGGCGCATCGAGCTGGGTGCCATCGGACAATTCAACGCGCAGCGCATCACCACTTCGACGCAGCGTCCCTGGTAAAAAATTCATGGACGGTGAGCCGATGAATCCAGCCACGAACTGATTGGCCGGGTGATCGTACAGATCAAGCGGGCTGCCTGTTTGTTCGATGCGGCCGTCGCGCATGACGACGATCTTGTCGCCCATCGTCATCGCTTCGATCTGATCATGCGTCACGTAGATCGAAGTAGTCTTCAAACGTTGATGCAATTCCTTGATTTCGCTCCTCATCGCGACGCGCAGCTTGGCGTCGAGATTTGACAGCGGTTCATCGAACAAAAACACCTGCGGATCGCGCACGATGGCGCGGCCCATCGCGACGCGCTGGCGCTGCCCGCCCGAAAGCTGGCGCGGGTAACGGTCAAGCAATGCACCGAGTGCGAGAATTTCCGCAGCGCGGCCGACCTTGGAGTCAATGGTCGCCTGATCCTGTTTGGCCAGCATCAGCGAAAACGCCATGTTCTCGCGCACCGTCATGTGCGGATACAGCGCGTAGTTCTGAAACACCATCGCGATGTCGCGCTGCTTCGGCGGCAGATCGTTGACGCGTTTATCGCCAATGAGAATCTCGCCGTCGGTGATCTCCTCTAGCCCCGCAATCATGCGCAGCAATGTTGATTTGCCGCACCCTGACGGCCCGACCAGCACTGTGAACGAACCGTCAGCAATCGAAATATCGACGCCGTGCAGAATATCGGTCGCGCCGAATCGCTTTTTTACCGCCTGAATAGTGACGCTAGCCATGTGCCCGCTTTGATGTCGTTGCGTTAGGTCTGATGTATATGACACTGCGGCGAGCATGTCAAACAGATAGTCCGATCAATGAAGACAACAGAGGCCGACGCCGCCAAAACGGGTAGTTACCCTTAGCATCAGTACCGGTTACAGAGCGGTAGGCGCGACCCCCGGCGCGCGTGGTGACGACGAAGCGCGCCCGGGGTGGCGCCGAAAAAATTGTTGGGGCGAAGCC
>JBBRVM010000258.1:0-5789 GCA_038246865.1 Burkholderiales bacterium | reverse complement strand
TGTATCGCGTGAAGATGCCCGACGGCACGACTAAAGAACTCGCCGAGTTGCGCCGCATTGGTCTTACCGCCACGCTGATTGACCCGGCGCGCCCTGACGATTTGATCCGCGTGAACATAAAGGATCGCGAGCCCGTGCGCGAGTTCAAACTCGCCACCGAGAACTACACCGACCTCGGTGGGCAGGTCAAATTTGGCACGTACTTGTGGAACTCGGTTTTCATCACGGTGATCGCGACGATTCTCACGTTGCTGTTCAATTCAATGGCCGCGTTTGCGTTGTCGAAGTACAAGTTCAGCGGACGCTCAGCGGTGTTTCTGCTGATTCTCGGCACGCTCATGGTGCCGCCCGCGATTGTGCTGGTGCCGAACTTTCTTGTGATCTCGGAGCTGGGGTTGCTGAACAGTTTGTGGGGTGTGATCTGGCCCGCAATTGCCACGCCGACTGGTGTGTTTTTGCTGCGGCAATACATGCTCACCATCCCGGACGAATTGCTTGAAGCGGCACGAATGGACAACGCGAGCGAATGGCAAATCTACTGGCGCATCGTGCTGCCACTCGCCGCGCCTGCGCTTGCGGTGCTGGCGATTTTCTCGGTGATGTGGCGGTGGAATGATTTCCTGTGGCCGCTCATCGTGCTTTCAAAGAACGAAAAATTCACGCTGCAACTGGCGCTCAATGCGTTTCAGGGCGACCTTGTCACGCAGTGGAATTATTTGCTTGCGATGACGGTGATCACGCTGTTGCCAATCACCATCGTTTTCGCGTTCCTCCAGAAATACATCACGCAGGGCATTGCGTCCGCAGGGGTTAAATAATGGCATCGCTTCAACTCAAAAAAATCATCAAGGACTTCGGCCCAACACGCGTGATTCGCGGAGTGGATCTTGATGTGGATGATGGGGAATTTGTCGTCTTTGTCGGTCCATCCGGATGCGGCAAATCGACGCTCTTGCGCATGATTTGCGGTCTGGAAGACATCTCCTCCGGCGAGCTTACGATTGATGGCGTGCGCACCAACGACACACGCGCCGCAGATCGCGGCCTCTCGATGGTGTTTCAGTCATACGCGCTGTACCCGCACATGAGCGTGTATCAGAACATGGCGTTTGGGCTTGAAAATACGGGCATCCCGAAAGATGTTGTCAGAACAAAGGTCGACGCTGCCGCGAAACTATTGCGCCTCGATCCCCTGCTGGAACGCAAGCCTACGCAGCTCTCCGGTGGACAGCGGCAACGCGTTGCCATCGGTCGCTCCATCGTACGTGAACCGAAGATATTTCTATTCGACGAACCACTCTCGAATCTGGACGCCGAACTTCGGGTATCCATGCGCGGCGAAATCACGGGGCTGCATCGCCGCCTCGGTGCCACCATGATTTACGTCACGCACGATCAGGTCGAAGCGATGACGATGGCTAACAAAATTGTCGTGCTGCGTGCGGGAAGCATCGAGCAGGTCGGCTCTCCGCTGGAGCTTTACAACAGTCCGAACAACAAGTTTGTCGCCGGATTTATTGGTTCACCGCAGATGAATTTTGCGCCTGTGATGGCGGGTCATGGCGACAGCATCGTCACCGCCTATGGCGAAACTTTCACGTTGAAAACGGAAAGTAAACCTGCGTCCGGCACCGCGCTCACGTTGGGCGTGCGCCCCGAGCACCTGACGCTTGAAAAGCGCGACGGCTCGCTTGCGATGCCGATAACGATTTCTGGTGTTGAACAACTCGGCGGTCATTCACTGCTCTACGGCACCCTACCGGGCGCTAACCCAGGTGCGGATGGACCACGCATCACCGCGCAGGTAGCAGGTCAGGTCGCAACCAAGATCGGTGAAACGGCGACCCTCTACGCGCCGCCCGAAGCCTGCCACCTGTTTGAAGCGAGTGGCGAAGAACGCGCGGTGCGCTGATGACCCCGTTACGTCGCGCGGAGGTTCTCGCAACCAACGACGGCGCCGTTGAGCTTGGGTTTGAAGGTGGTTGGAAATGCCGCGTCAGCATTGTTGCTGAGGGTGTCGGTCGTGTTTTCTTCTCGCCGCCAGAAGGGTTGCGTGAGGAGAGAACGTGGTCGATGGCTCCTCTCCCCCCCGGTGGGGGAGGGGCTGGGGGAGAGGGGGATGGCGGCAGTAGCAAACACAGCGGCTCTCCCGATAAGCGTCCCCCTCTGCCTAACCCTCTACCTCCGGGGGAGAGGGGACTAGATCGCGCCACCCTCTTCGCTCAATCGATGGGCGACGCGTCGCAGACGGATGGACGCATCGTTCTATCAAGCGAAAAACTTCGCGCCTTAGTCACGCTCGAACCCTTCGGCATCCTCTGGGAACAATGCAGCGGCGGCCAATGGCTCACCTGCTGCAAAGACCGCCCCACCTACGCCTACGCCACGGAAAAGCGCAGCGGACAAATCAACCACTGGCAATCGCGCGACGAACACGATCAATACTTCGGGCTCGGCGACAAAACTGGCCCGCTGAACAAGGCGGGCCGTCGCTTCAGAACGCGCCAGCTCGACGCCCTCGGCTACAACGGCGAGACGAGCGACCCGCTATACAAACACTGGCCATTCTTCCTCGGTCGTCGCGCCAACACTGGCTCAACGTACGGTATTTATTACGACACACTCGCCGAATGCGCCTTCGATTTCGGGCAGGAGTTCGACAACTATCACGACTTCTATCGAGCGACCGAAGTCCATGACGGTGATCTCGATTACTACGTGTTGGCGGGCCCTGATGTGCCCGCCGCCCTCTCGCGATTCATGCAGTTGATCGGCGGCACGGCGTTCCCTCCGCGCTGGAGTTTGGGTTACGCCAACACGGCGATGGCGCTCGCTGATTTCCCCGACGCGCAGGCGCAGATTCGCAAGTTTCTCGCGCTCGCCGAATCAGACAAATTTCCGCTGTCGAGCTTTCACTTCGGGTCGGGCTACACCAGTCGCGGCAAGCAGCGCTACGTGTTCACCTGGAACACCGACAAATTCCCCGACGCCCGAGGATTGCTGCGATCGTTCAAGGCGGCAGACGTTCGCACGATGGCAAACCTGAAGCCTTGTTTGCTGAACGATCACCCAGCGTACGCTGCCATTGAAGCCAACGGCGGCTTCATTCGCGATACTGAAACAGGCAAGCCCTGCCTCGATCAATTCTGGGACGGCTGGGGCGCACACCTTGACTTCACGCGCGACTCGGATCGCAAATGGTGGCAAAAAAACTTCCGTGAGCAAGTGCTCGATTTCGGCATCGACACCGGCTGGAACGACAACAACGAATACGAAATCTGGAGCGAAACCGGCGCCTCCGATGGCAACGGAAAAGCCCTCCCAATTCACCGTTCACGCGCGCTGCACGCGCTGCTCATGACGCAGGCAACCGCCGCTGCGCAAGCCGCAGCCAAGCCCGACGAGCGGGTCTACACCGTCACGCGTGGCGGTCCACCGGGCCTCCAGCGCTACGCACAAACCTGGAGCGGTGACAACACCACAAGCTGGCACACGATGCGCTGGAACCAGCGCATGGCGCTGACCATGAGCCTGTCTGGCATGTTCAATGTCGGGCATGACATCGGCGGTTTCGCAGGCGCCGTGCCGGATGCCGAAATGCTGATCCGCTGGACCCAGGCTTGCTCGCTCGTGCCGCGCATGATCATGAACTCGTGGAAGAACGACGGCAGCGTTAACTCACCGTGGCTGCATGCCGACGCAACCGCGCCGATTCGCCAAAGTATCGGCTTGCGTCTGCACTTGATGCCGTATCTGTACACGCTGATGTGGCAGGCTGCGACAGAGCATACGCCCGTCTTGCGACCAACGTTCTTTCACTTCGGTGACGACGCGACGACCTGGCAGAACAATGACGAAATGATGGTTGGCGGCGACCTGCTCGTCGCGCCAGTGTTTGAAGCCGGTGCGCGCAAACGCAGCCTGTATCTGCCACGCGGCCTATATGCAGAAGGTTGGTTTAACTACTGGACAGGCAAGTATCTGGAAGGCGGTCGCGGCGTTGAGGTTGATGCTCCGCTGGATCGTTTACCGCTCTTTGTGCGGGCCGGCGCTCTTTTGCCAACGACAGACACGACGAGCGATCGGGAGAAGACCGAAGAACCGACACGCGCGCTGCGCTACTACCCGGCACCGCCCTCGTCCACGTCTGTTGAAAGTAAAACGATTCTGTTTGAAGACAACGGATTGCAAACGACGCATGCTGACAATCAACGAGTGATCCACATATTCCGCGCGACGTCGGATCGCGACTCGCTGCGCATTGAAGCATCACAGCAGGGATCATGGCATCTGCCATACGAACACATTCGCGCGGTCTTGCCGCATGGTGAAACGCGCGTGCTTCACCTCACAACCACTGGCGTGCCTCTCAAGAAATGAAGCAATGGCTGTGGCTCGGCGATGCCGCTGCTACGGCGCGGCGTCGGGCAGATCTGTGGCGACTGCTTGGCCCGCGCCCTGCGCTCGCGACGCCACCCACGGGTGTAAAGATATCGACGCGAGAAACGGAGATTGCACACATTGAAAACTGGACACTGACGCTTAACAGCGAAGAGCCTGTTCCCGCACTTCTCCTGCGTCCACTCAATCGGGCTCCCCGTGGCCTCGTGCTTTATTGCCATGCGCACGGTAATCGCTTCGAATCTGGCAAAGACGAATTGCTGACCGGTCGTTCAGCGCTGCAAATGCCAGCATACGGCGAGGTATTATCCAGCCTTGGCTTCGCGGTGTTAGCCATCGATCACTGGTGCTTCGGCGAACGCAACTTCGGCGGCGCGAAATCAGAGCGCGCGATGATCAAGCGCCTGCTGTGGGAAGGCAAAACGCTGTGGGGATACCGCGTTCACGATGCGTTAGCCTCGCTGGCCTGGGCACGCATGCAACCCGATCTCGCGACGCTGCCGGTGACCGCGCTTGGCCTGTCAATGGGCAGCACAATGGCCATCTGGGCCGCAGCGCTCGATCCAACGATCAATGCCTGCATCGATCTCTGCTGCCTCGCAGAATACGACGCGCTCATCGAGAGCGGCGGCTTCGACCAACACGGCGAATACTTCTTCGTGCCGGGCCTGAAAACTGAATTCACCGCCGCCGAAATCAGCGCACTGATCGCGCCGCGCCGACACCTGTCGCTGATCGGGCGCGACGATCCGCTAACACCGACCGGCGGTGTCAGCTCAGTCAATGCAAAACTGCGCGACGCCTACGCTTCACTCGCAGCGCCAGAGCACTGGCAACAACAAGTGTTTCCCTGCGGTCATCAGGAAACCAGAGATATGCGTAGGGCTGTGGTTAGTTTTTTGCAAAACAATGCGTAGAACTCCTAGGCGAATGTTCCACGGTCACGGTTATGCTTCGCAGGAAGTTTGATCTCTCTGCCAGGTAAGGACATGTTTCATGAATCTCGAAAAAGTCATCTTCGGATTTTTCATCATTTTTGCCTGCACGCTGAATTTTGGATTTTTCATCGGCGACATCGAACGGGTTGACCTGCATCATCCGATGGAACTGGGCGCGGCGGTTGTGGTGAATCTGATCGCGACAGTGCTCAAATTCGGCGATCGAACGCATCTGGGTGCGACGCATCTGGCGACCTCGCTGGTAGCCTCACTGCAGCTCGTAGCCGCTGCCGCTGTGTGGGTGACGCATGTCTACGTTCAGGGGCAAGTGATGAATGCAACCAGCATTTCCACCGTAGTTTCGCTTTCGGGGGGTGCGCTGCTAGCCAATCTGATTTCGGTGACGTTGTTACTCGGCGAAACGCTTCGGCAAGGGAGATAAGCTGCTGT
>JBBRVM010000257.1:0-5797 GCA_038246865.1 Burkholderiales bacterium | reverse complement strand
CTATCATGCATTTCCGTAAACTCCTTGGCTCGTTTTTTGTCACGCTGATCCCTGCGTTATTCGTCACGTCGAGCGGTGCCGTGACCCCCGTCGCGAACCAGGGCGCTTTGATGCCCGCGTCGCAATATCTTGCCGAGAAACCGGGCTTCACGTCGTGGCGTGTGCTGGCGCAGGTCGAGCTGGTCAAACAGGATCGCAAGATGGTGCCCAAGTTCGAGTCCGCCGTGACCGCGCTGGACGGCAAAATCGTGAAGGTGCAAGGCTTCATGATGCCGCTCGACATTGGTGACAAACAGCGTCGATTCCTGCTCGTTGCTGCGCCGCCGCATTGCTCGTTTTGCCTGCCCGCCGGGCCAGACGCGATGATCGAAGTGCGCGCCAAGTCCGACATTCGCTACGGCTTTGACGCGGTCGCCTTGTCGGGCAAATTGCAGGTGCTCAAGGACGACCCGGCCGGGCTTTACTACCGGATTGTGGACGCTGTTCCAGCGCAGTAGTGCGGACATTACGGTTGCCAGCAACGAATTAAGGGTGTAAGTTCGTCTTTATGGCCTTCAAAATTTTCCCAAAGTCATCGAAATCGGACTCAGCTGCAAAGCTGGAGCTGGTTGATGACAACGCGCGCGGTAAATCTTTCGGATCGCGTCCCGGCGACACCGAGACCAGCCTGAACTGGGTTGCGCACGCGAGCCGCATTGAGGTTCAGGAAGAGGGAGGCCTGAGTCCATCGCTCGAAAATGCGGCGCTGATGTTTGCCCACGGCAATGAGAGCGCAGCCAAGGCGGCGCTGACGCACGCGCTCGGCACGTCCGAGCGCTCGCAGCAGATGGTGTGGATGTGTTTGTTCGATTTGCAGGCGCGCGGCCACGACCGCATGGCGTTTGAAGAACTGGCGCTGCGATTCGTGGTTCAGTTCGAGCGCTCGGCGCCGGCGTGGGATGAGATGGCTGGAGCGAGCAGCTCCGACCCAGCCACATCGAACGCCCGCGCCAGACCCAAATC
This sequence comes from Burkholderiales bacterium, assembly GCA_038246865.1. Lineage (GTDB taxonomy): Bacteria > Pseudomonadota > Gammaproteobacteria > Burkholderiales > Casimicrobiaceae > Casimicrobium. The sequence continues at coordinate 4,795 of JBBRVM010000257.1, read as the reverse complement.
GCTGTTGCGTGGCGAGCTGACCGATCCTCAGGCCCCGGTGATTGCGGCATTGGTTGAGGCTTCCAAACGCAAAGACCCCAAGCCACCGCGCTTTGATCTCGATATCGTCGATCTCGATGGCGTCAGTGACGTCTGCGGCATGCTTCTGGCGGGATCGCTCGCTGCATTGCGACGCAAAGGCGCGGTCATCTCCATTCGCGGGCTCGACGCCACGACGCGGCGGCTTTCGAGCACTTTGCAGCAGGGCGATGCGACTCACAAAGGGCTCTGGTATCTGGTGCTTGAGCTCTTGCAGTGGTCAGCGCAGAGCCAGGTATTTGAGGACAGGGCCGTTGATTTCGCGATTACATTCGGCATTTCACCGCCGTCGATGGAGCCGTTGTCGCCGGTGCAACGGAGCGTGCTTACGGCGCGCGCCGCCGATGTGGCCGCGAGTGACGAAGCGCTCGTGGCAGACCGCATCGTGTGGCTGGGTGAGCTTAAGGGCCCGGCTGATAACTGCCTGAAAACGCTCTCGCTGGAGGCGGTGACAACGAACCCGGTGATCGTTGATATGCGTCGCGTACTGCGCGTAGATTTTGTCTGTGGCGGCGCGATTGCCAATGCAATCACGCGTCTCATGGCGCAGGCCATCGACGTTCGCGTCGTGTCGGCCACGCCGATTATTCAAACGCTGTTGCAGATGACCGGGACGCCTGCGGGCCTGTTCGCGAAGGCTTAACCGCGATTGATATAACGCGCGTTGTCATGCTGGGCAAAAGCGAAGCATCAGGTGCGTGCCTGGATTCGGGGAGTGAGCAAGCCTTGTGGCGCGCCACCTGATCCTTCGCCTGTGGCTCAGATGACAACCATTTGACGATAAGTATTTTTATGGATTCAAAACTGGATTTTCACGGCACGACCATCGTGTCGGTTCGTCGTGGCAACTCGGTCGCACTGGGGGGCGACGGGCAGGTCACGCTCGGCAACATGGTCGTCAAATCGACGGCGCGCAAAGTGCGGCGGCTGTATCACGACAAAATTCTCGCGGGTTTTGCGGGCGCGACGGCGGACGCGTTCACGCTGTTCGAGCGCTTCGAAGGCAAGCTGGAAAAGCATCAGGGCCATTTGACGCGCGCAGCGGTCGAGCTGGCGAAGGACTGGCGGCAGGATCGCATCCTGCGGCGGCTGGAGGCGATGCTCGCGGTGGCGGATCAAACGACCTCGCTCATTCTGACCGGCAACGGCGACGTGCTGGAGCCGGAGCATGGCATTATTTCCATCGGATCGGGCGGAGGTTTCGCACAAGCCGCTGCACGCGCGCTGGCGCAACACAGCCAGCTTTCGGCGCGTGAAATCGTCGTCGAATCGCTCAAAGTCGCTGGCGAAATCTGCATCTACACGAATCAAAATCACACCGTTGAAGAGCTGACCTGGTGAGCGGCACATTGTTCGACGCCGTCGTCGCGGGCGGCGGCCCGGTGGGCTGGGCGTGTGCGCTGGCGGCGCAGGCTTCGCTTGGCAAGCGGGCAAAGGTTGCCGTCATTGAGCGCGATCCGTTGCCGGTCATCAAGGCGGACAGTCCGGTCTCGGCGCGCGTTTACACCGTTGCCTCCGGCAATTTGACGTGGCTTCGTGAACATGGCGTCAAAATTGACGAAACGCGAAGCGCAGTAGTGAGCGACATTCAGGTCTTTGGTCGCGATGGCAGACATTCGCTGCATGTTGACGCCAATGATCCAGGCCTGAATGAACTCGCCCGCGTGATTGAGCATGAAGCGTTGGCCCTCGCGGTCGCCCAACGCGCCCAGCAGGCCGGTGTGACGCTGATCATGGGTGAATGCATCGCGTTGCATGACGGTGACCACAGCAGAACAGTGGAACTCGCCGACCGTAGCCTGCTGCAAGCGCGCATCGTCCTGGCCGCTGACGGCGCGCTTTCGCGATTGCGCGAAGCAGCAGGACTGGACGTGTCACGGCATACCTATCCGCAGCGCGGAGTCGTCGCGAATCTTCGTTGCACCACATCGCATCGGAACACCGCGCGACAATGGTTCTTGCCAGATGGGTCGATCCTTGCGCTGTTACCGCTGCCGCAGAGTGATGGCGCACCATCCGTGTCGATGGTCTGGTCAGTCGCCACTGAGCGCGCTGAATTTTTATGCGCTTTGTCCGAGCCAGAATTGCTCGCTGAAATTAATGCAGCCAGCGCCGATACGTTGGGAGTGCACGCCGTGATCAGCGGCACGCGGAGCTTCCCGTTGACCCTGCTTCGCCTGCCGAATCCTGCGGCTGATCGTTTTCTGGCGGTTGGCGACGCCGCCCACGCCATGCATCCTCTCGCGGGTCAGGGCGTTAACGTGGGTCTGGCCGACGCCCGCTGCCTGTTTGACCTGTGGCAGCGCGCGCCAGACGTGCACGGTGACCCCGGTCACGCGCTCCTGTTGTCGCGCTACCGGCGCGAGCGCTACGGCCCGACGCTCGCCATGCAACTGGCGACCGACGGTCTTTTCCGACTCTACAATCAGACGGATCACCCTTTCCTCATGGCGGCGGGTGACGCTGGGATGCGTCTTTTGAGCCGTCTACCCGTATTTCGTCGCACGCTGTCTTCCAACGCGCTGCAATAAACGCTTTTATCTTTAATATCCGTCTCGCCGTATCAAAGGACTCTCATGAAACGAACTCTTGCCGCCGTGCTGATTGCTGCTGGCCTCTTAGGTGCCTGCAACGCGCAACAACCGCCCGCGGGTGCCGCGCCTGTTGCTGCCGTCGCCGCGCCCGCCGCAGCCGCGCCGGTGCGTGAAGCCATCAGCGCAGCCAAGCTTGCCGAAGTGCAAACCACCATCGAGACCCGTTTCAAGGGCGCACCGGTCAAAGGTCTGCGCGCATCGGTGTTCCCCGGCCTTTTCGAGGCGATGGTCGGCGACGACGCCATTTATTTCGACGAAAAACTCGGCCACTTCATCGTCGGCAATCTGATCGAAACCGCCACGATGACCAACAAAACCGAAGAGCGGACCGGCGAACTCACCGCCATAGACGTCAAGCAATTACCACTCAAAGACGCGATCAAAGTCGTTCGTGGCAAAGGCGAGCGCGTGCTGTATGTGTTCACTGACGTGGATTGCCCGTTCTGCACGCGACTTGAGGAAACGTTGCAGACCACCGACAACGTGACGGTTTACAACTTCATGTTCCCGATCGATTCACTGCACCCCGCCGCCCGCAACAAACAAAAAGCCATCTGGTGCGCCAAAGATCGTGTCGTCGCCTGGAATGACGCCGTGCTGCGCAAGAAGTTTGACGCCAATCAGAAGGGCGACTGCGCCAACCCGGTCGACGCCACCGTTGCACTCGGCCAGAAGCTCGGCGTTCGCGCGACCCCATCGTTTTTCCTTGCCGACGGTCGCATGGTCGCCGGTGCGATCCCGAAAGAGCAGCTCGAAGCGCGCTTGAATGCGGCGCAGGTTAAGGTTGCTGCTATCAAGTGAGCGGTGAGCTCTGACGAGTGAGCAGTATTCACTCGCTGCCCATCGGTCACGTCTTACTGCTCATAGCTCACAGCTCACTCGACACTTTTTTCGACACAGGAGAAAAACATGGCCCTCATGGACTTCATTAAAAAGCAGCTAATCGACATCATCGAATGGCAGGATGATTCGCGCGACACGCTGTCCTATCGCTGGCCGGACGACGACAAAGAAATCAAGAACAACGCGCAAATCATCGTGCGTGAATCGCAGGTCGCGCAGTTTGTTTATCTCGGACAATTCGCCGACACCCTGACGCCGGGAAAACATAACCTCACTACGGCGAATATCCCCGTTTTGTCCACCATTCTTGGGTGGAAATACGGGTTCGAAAGCCCGTTCAAAGCGGACGTTTACTACGTCATTACGCGCACTTTCGCTGGCAATAAGTGGGGCACCGCGAATCCGATCATGATGCGCGATGCTGACTTCGGTGTCGTTCGTATGCGCGCCTTCGGTCAGTACGATTTCAAGATCGTCAACCCGCCCTTGTTCCTGAAAGAAGTGGCCGGAACGGATAACCACTTCCGCCTCGACGAATTCGCCGACGTGATGCGCTCGAAGATCGTCACCGTCTTCACCGAAGCCATCGCCAACGCCAAAGTGCCGGCGCTTGATGTGGCTGCTCGCTACAGCGAAATCGGCGCAGCGCTGTTGCCCGCGATCAACCCGATCACGACGTCGAAATACGGCATCGAAGTCACCTCGTTCAACATAGAAAACGTCTCGCTGCCACCCGAGGTGGAGCAGGCCATCGACAAACGCGGCGCGATGACCACCATCGGCGATATGGGCGAATATGTTCGTTACAACATGGCCAACGCGGTCGCCGAAGGCAAGGCCGGCAGCATGGGCATGGGGGCAGAATTCGCGATGGCGATGGGCATGGGTCAGCAAATGCTTAACCAGCCCGGCGGTGCCGTTGGCGGCAACCCGAACGCGCCGAAGGGTATGGTGCCGGGCGCGGTGGGCGCTCCTGTGACGGCGGCTGCGGCTCCCGCCGCTGCGCCAGCAATGGAACTCATGAACCCGGCCCAAGTGGCGCAGGCTTTGGGCGTGGCCGAAGCTGACGTATTGACTGAACTCGATGCGGGCACGCTGAAAGGCCGAAAAATTGGCACGCAGTGGCGCGTGACGCGCGACGCGGTGGATGCGTTTTTGAAGGGCTAGATTGGCGCGCGGTCGCAAATTGTTTGTGGGAGCGGCGTCAGCCGCGCAAGCGCGCCCCACGGCGTTTCGCGGCTGGAGCCGCTCCCCCCTTACTGGGGGTGACCCGGAGAGGG
>JBBRVM010000256.1:0-5814 GCA_038246865.1 Burkholderiales bacterium | reverse complement strand
GCCACGTCAGTTTGATGGGTAACTCGGCGAGCCAGTGCGAAAGTTTGTTGAAATGCTGCTCGGCCAGCAGCTCGGTTGGCGCCATAAATGCGACCTGCCATCCGGCTTCAACGGCGACCAGCGCGGCAAGCGCAGCGACCACTGTTTTGCCACTACCTACATCACCTTGCAACAGGCGCGTCATGGGTGCGCCTTGCTGCATGTCATGCAACGCCTCGGACAACGCGCGCTCTTGCGGCGCGGTGAGTTTGAACGGTAAGCGTTGCCGCAGCAGCGTGGTGATCAAGCCCGTGGAATGTAGCGCAGGCGCGGCTTCCTCAAAACGCAGCGACTTTGCGTCACGCAAAGCGAGTTGCTGCGCAAGCAATTCGTCAAACTTGATACGCCGCCATGCCGGATGTGAGCGCGTGTCCAGCGGAATCACGGGCTCGGCGTTCGACGGCGCATGCAGAACGTCTAGCGCAGCGCGCCACGGCGGCAGACCGAGCGCCTCGGTCATGGCACGCGGCAGCATGTCGGTTTGCCAGTCCGCAACCTTCAGCGCTTTGGCGACCAGCGTGCGAATGGCGGCCTGAGGGATACCTGCGGAACTGGGATAAACCGGCGTCAGGCGGGCAGAAGTAGCGGACACCACGTTCGCATCGGCTAACGGCGTCTCTGCTTCAGCTTTCTTAAAAACTGGATGCACCATCTCCAATCCGTAACGACCATCGCGAACTTCACCAAACACACGTACCGTGGCGCCAACCTTCAACGCCTGCGTGATGTTCGGATAGAAATTGAAGTAACGCAGTGTCAGGCGCGGTGCGAAGTTACTGCTGCCCTCGTAGCCCACCGCACGAACCAGCGCCACAAATTGCTTCCGGGGGCGAAAGGTCGTTTCCGAGTGCTCCACCACGCCTTCCACGACCACCGATTCACCCGCGACCAGCGCATTGATCGCGCGAACCTGCGTCTGATCCTCATAGCGCATCGGCAGATGCAGCAACAAGTCGCGCAGGTGATGCACACCCAGTTTTGCGAACTTGGGTCGCAGAGCGGGCGGCAAATACGTCTGCTGATCTTGTTCGGTCGTCACGCGAGGAAGTTTATCGGGTGCACAGCACAACCATGCCCAACCACGCTAAGTGAGCCTCGCGGCAAGTTCCCTCCCCTTCAAGGGGAGGGCCAGGGAGGGGACGGGTTTCGTTTCGCAACCGAAACCCATCCCCCTCCTAACCTCTCCCTTGAGGGGGGAGGGACAGTCCCAGTGATTGCACGCCGTCTGCGACTAGGGTAGAACACCGTATTCGCCACCCGCCAACTCTTCCAGCTCCACAGCCACCTATGTTTCGTCTCCTACTGACCGCGATTTTCACCACCCTGACGATGGCTTCGGCCCATACCGCCGATCTCCCAGCCCTCGCCGAATCGCGACCGTCGCATCAGGCCAACGACATTGACGAGCAGCAGGCTTTCCTGACTCGCGCGAAAGGCCCGGTGGACGCGAAGACATTCATTGAACGCGTGCACTGCGAAGTCGAAGGCGTGCGCTCGGTCGTCGCCGTCCGCGTCATCGGCGGTGCTCGCAAGTCCGAACTGCTAAAGGCCGCCGGCATCAGCAACGCCGAAAACTGGATCGCGTTTCGCTGCGCCCAAACTTTCCCGGCGGGCGCAGACGTCAACATCCGCTGGGACGCGGCGGCTAACAACCTGAAGAACGCGGTCGACACACTCAAGTTCAAGGTGCGCTCGGGCGAGTGGATCGAGATGAGTTGCGCCCGCGAAAATAAGGACGCGGGCTGCAATCCGCTATCCACGGTTTATTTCAATCTCAAACGCGCCGTCGAAAACACCGACATCGCACGCTTCCGTCTGCGCGATGATGCCGGCAAGTTGTATTCACCGGTGGCGAACGACTCCGACAGCGATGGGATGACGTTTTCCAGATTGCCCGCCGAAATGCGCTTCACGCTCGTCGTGCCACCGAACCTGAAGGAGTCGGGTACGAACACAGTGCTGACCCTTAAGCGCCCGATAACACTGAGCACCAGCGCCTATCCGCCACTAGTAAAGTTCCCGCGCAGTTTCGGCATCATCGAGCGTAATGCCGATCCTGCTTTACCGCTGACGGTTCGCAATCTCGAAGGCGCAGGTTCAGGAGGGGGAGCGGTGATCCGCAAGCTGCGCGTCACCAGCGAGCAGGATATGATCCGCTGGTACGCCCGCACGCTGGGCTTTCAGCAGAGTGATCGTTCAATCGACGACGACGAATCCGACTACACGGATTTCGGCGAACGACTCAAGGGCGACGACGACAAACGCGCGCGCTCGCTGTTGAAAGGTAATGCACAGGCGCAGACGCTGCCGCTGCCGAAACCGGGCGGGCCGAAAGAATTTGAAGTTATTGGTTTGCCGTTGCCTGAGCCTGGTTTGCACATCGTCGAGGCAGAGTCCACGGCACTCGGCGCATCGCTCCTTGAGAAAAAAGGCTCGATGTTCGTGCGCACGATGGCGCTGGTGACCAACCTCGCGGTGCATACGAAAACGGGCACTGGCGGTGCGCTTGTCTGGGTCACGCGCCTCAATGATGCCACCGTAGTTGCCGATGCGGCAGTTCGTATTCGCGATTGCAAGGGTGCAGAGCTAGCTGTTGGCAAAACCGACAAAGACGGCATTGCGAGACTCTCGCCCAAGATGCCAAAAAATAGTGGCAGTTGCCCGATGTTCGTGTTCGCCCAAAGCGGCGACGACACGGCATTCACGCGCAGCGACTGGACACGCGGCATTGAGCAGTGGCGATTCAATTTGCCGTGGGACTATGACGGCGACGGCGATAGCAACAGCAAACAGGCATTTCACACCGTCCTCGCGAGGAACCTTTTGCGCCCCGGTGAAACGGTTTACATGAAGCATTACGCACGCGAATTGAAGCGCTTCGGTGCAGGCGCGCCTGACGTCACGAAGCTCCCAAAAACTATCTCGGCTATCAACGAGGGCAACAACCAGCGCAGCACGCTCAATCTGGAGTGGAGCACGCGCGGCAATGCGATTACTGAGATGAAGCTACCGACCAACGCCAAGCGTGGGCAGTATCGCCTTGAACTGGGTGGACGTACGACAGGACGATTTACCGTTGCAGATTTCCGGTTGCCGGTTTACAAGTCTGAAGTCAGCATTGCCAATGCGAATGTGGTTGGGGGTGACAAGGCGAACGTAGACGTGCGCCTGTCGTTTCTGTCTGGTGGCCCGGCCAGCGGCGACGTGGTGACCGTACGTTCGCGCTTCGACGCGCGTACGTGGCCAGGATTTGATGCACTCTCTGACTACAGTTTCAGCGTTCCAGCAAACGATGATGAAGGCCCCTCTCGCCGCGGTGCTCGCGAAGGCAAGCAGCCCGAAGGCGAAGATCAGTCGCTGGCGCTCTCTACTGCCGGTGCGGCACGCGTTGCGCTCACGACGCCCAAAGTGGAGCGCCCTTACAGCCTCATCGCCGACATGGAATACAAAGACCCGAACGGCGAGATTTACACCGCTCAGGCGCGCACCACCGTGTGGCCCGCCGCAGTGCTCGTGGGCATCAAAACGAGCGACTGGGCGATGGCGCGCGAAAAGCTCTCGTACGACATCATCACGACCGACGTGACCGGCAAACCGGTCGGCGGCGTCAAGTTCAAAGTGCGCGGCACCAACCGCACCTGGGATGCGTATCGCAAGCGCAACATCGGCGGCTTCTACAGCTACGAATCGAACCAGAAAAACAGCGACCTCGGCGTGCTCTGCGAGGGCACGTCCGATCGTAGCGGCAAGTACACCTGCAACAGCAGCGTGACCGCGTCGGGCGAAGTGCAACTGCTGGTCGAGGTCACTGACAACGGCGGTCGCTCGGCAAGCGCTGGCACATCGCTCTGGGCGTCGAACGGCGACGACTGGATGTTCCGCTCCGAAAGCTCGGATCGCATCGACTTGCTGCCCGAGAAAAAGCGCTACGAGCCGAACGAAAAGGCACGCTTTCAGGTGCGTATGCCGTTCCGCGAAGCCACAGTTTTGGTCACGGTGGAGCGTGACGGCGCGGTGCTGTCCAGCTTCGTCACCAAGCTCTCGGGCAAGTCCGCTGTTATTGAAGTTCCGGTGAAAGAAGAGTGGGCTCCTAACGCCTACGTCTCGGCGCTTTTGATTCGGGGTAGGGTGGGCGCCCCCGCGCCCACAGCGCTCGTTGATCTGGCGAAACCGGCGTTCAAGCTGGGCATTGCCAACATCGACGTCAACTGGCAGCGCTACGGTCTCGACGTCAAAGTGACGCCAGACAAGTCGGAATACCAGACCCGCGAAAAGTCGCTGGTCAAAGTCAAAGTGACGCGCACCAATAACAACCGCGCTGGCGAAAATGCCGAGCTTGTGGTGTTCGCCATCGACGAAGCGCTGCTCGAACTTCAGGGCAACAACACTTGGAAATTGCTTGAAGCGATGATGAAGCGCCGCGACTACGGCATCACCACAGCGACCGCACAAATGCAGGTCATCGGCAAGCGGCATTTCGGCCGCAAGGCGCTACCGCCGGGCGGTTCCGGCGGACGCGGCGCGGGCACGCGTGAACTGTTTGATACGTTGATTTTGTGGCAGGGCAATGTGATGACCGACGCCAACGGCGAGGCGAGCGTTGAAGTGCCGTTGAATGATTCGCTGACGCGGTTCCGCATTGTTGCGGTCGCCGATGCGTACGGTGAGCGATTCGGCACGGGCGAGGCCAGCATCCGCACCACGCGTGACTTGCAGCTCTTCTCGGGACTGCCTGCGGTGATACGAAACGGCGACGACTACCGTGCGGGCGTGACGTTGCGCAACACCACGCCGCGCGCCATCACGGCGGACGTCACCGCTGAATTTAATGGCACCGTGTTGCCAAAGCGCGAGCAAAAAATCGCGTCTGGCGACAGCGCCTTGATCACGTGGGATGTGAAAGCACCCGCCGATAGCAAAGAAGCCGTGTGGAATTTTGCCGCGACGGAGCGTGGCAAAGATCGCGGTGACGAATGGCGCATCAGGCAGGCGCTGCTATCGCCGCTGCCGTGACGCACTGTGGCCGACACCTGTGCCGAGATAAAGGGCAAATTGGCGCTCACCTTGAAACCGGATTCGCCCACTGCTAAAGGTGATTTGATCGTCTCACTCGCGCGGACGTATGGCGCCGACACGAGCGGCATCCGTGCTTACTTCGCCCGCTATCCATTCGCCTGCCTTGAGCAGCGCATGACACGTACGATGGGCACCAAAGACGATGCACTGTGGGACGTCATTGCGAGTTCGTTGCCGAACTATCTGTCGTCGTCGGGCCTCGCCAACTACTATCCCGGCGATACCAACGAAGGCAATCCGGTGCTGACAGCGTTTGTGCTCGCTGGCGCGCATGAAGCGAAGTGGGTCATCCCCGATGAGTCGAAGGCGCGCATGCTGTCTGGCCTTGAGCGTTATGTTGCGGGTGAGCTGAAAACTCAGCGCGCATGGCTACCGAACGACAGCTACTACCTGCTCTCCGAAAAGCTCATCGCACTCGAAGCCTTGTCGCGCTACGACCGCGCATCGAAGCGTCTGCTCGACACCATTCGCGTTGATCCGGTGAAACTCACCGCCGCATCCCTGGCCGACTGGCTCGACATTTTGAATCGCGCGAAAGACATTCCCAATCATGCCGCACAACGCGCTGCGGCGATCAAAGAGTTGCGCGACAACATCCGGGTTTCCGCGAGCGTTGCCTCCGTAGCGCGCAGCGATGACCGCTGGTACTTTATGCGCAGCGACGACTACACGATGGCCCGCATGTTCCGGCTGAGCCTC
>JBBRVM010000255.1:0-5840 GCA_038246865.1 Burkholderiales bacterium | reverse complement strand
CGCCGCTCCCCTTGAGCATGACGCCACCTTTGGCCAGGCTCATCTCGACGATGCAGATCGTGCCCAGGAGCGACACATCATTGCATTCGCCCAAGTGTCCGATGCGGAAAATTTTGCTTTTGACTTTGCCCAGACCCTGCCCGAGCGAGGTGTCGTATTTGTCTTGCGCGATCTTGCGGACAGCGTCGGCGTCGATGCCAGACGGCATCACCACACCGGTCAAGATCGGCGAGTGGCAGGCATTGTTCAGGCACTGAATTTCCAAGCCCCACGCGGTGACTGCGGCGCGACAAGCGGCGGCCAATCGCTGATGGCGCGCGAACACGGTGTCCAGCCCTTCTGCGGCGATCATGTCGAGCACTTCATGCAAACCGTAGAGCAGATTGGTCGCGGGCGTGGACGGAAAGTAGCCGGTCTTGTTCATCTCCAGCATCTCGTCCCACGCCCAATACGCCTTGGGCAACTTCGCAGTTTTGCTGGCGGCGATGGCTTTTTGCGAAAGCGCATTGAAGCCGAGCCCCGGCGGCAACATGAGACCCTTTTGTGAGCCGGCGATGGACACGTCCACGCCCCATGCGTCATGCTCATAATCGGCGCCGCCGAGACCAGAAACGGTGTCCACCAACAAGAGCGCTGGGTGACCCGCACGGTCAATCGCTTCGCGTACAGCCATGATGTTGCTGGTCACGCCTGTGGAAGTTTCGTTGTGTACCACGCATACGGCTTTGATCGTGTGGCCGTCATCGGCGCGAAGGCGAGCTTCGATCAAGCTGGCATCAATTCCGTGCCGCCAACCAGCGTCGTTAGTCGGCGCGATGAACTCGGTTTTAAGGCCAACACGGTCAGCAATTTTTTTCCAAAGCGTCGCAAACTGGCCCGTCTCGTACATCAGCACCTGATCGCCCATTGAGAGCGTGTTCACTAGCGCGGCCTCCCACGCACCGGTGCCCGACGACGGGTAGATGATGACGGGCTGCTGCGTCTTGAAAATCGTTTTGATGCCCGAGAGCACCTTCAGACCAAGCCCGGCAAATTCCGGGCCGCGATGGTCAATGGTCGGCAGGCTAATGGCGCGAGCGATACGATCCGGAACGGGCGATGGGCCGGGGATCGCCAATTGGTGGCGGCCTGAGCGATGGAAATTGAGTGTCAGCATGGGGAGGGCCTTGGTGTATTAGAGTTTCCGGTGGATTTTGGCATGGGGCGATCAGGGCGAACTTGCCCGCTGTCAATTTTTCGAACATCAGCAGTAGATCGTGCGCCGCGACCCCTCTGTCACTTCGTGACATCTCCCCTACTTCGCAGGGGAGACTTGCCGCACTTGCCTCCCCTGCAGCGTAGGGGAGTTGGCGTGAAGCGCCGGACGGGTTGCCAGCGACGTGAGCGCGATTGCGGCACCGATCACCTTGCCCAACGTGTCACGATGCTACGCTCACACCATGCAAATCGACAGTTCTCTCGCCAAACGCTTGCGCACCGAAACTCAGGGCGAAATTCTCTTCACCGAAGCTGACCGCGCGCGCTACGCAACCGACGCTTCGATCTATCAGCAGATTCCCGTTGGAGTGTTTGTGCCGAAAACGGCGGACGATATTCAGATCGCAATCGACATTGCTCGCGATCTGAAAGTGCCGGTGTTGGCGCGAGGCGGTGGCACTAGTCAATGCGGACAGACGACCGGCGTTGCGCTGGTGATTGATAGCTCGAAGTATGTTCGCAATGTGCTCGATCTCAACGTTGAGAAACGCACGGTTACGGTTGAACCTGGCATCGTTCTGGACCACTTGAACGCGACGCTGAAGCCGCATGGCTTGTGGTTCCCGGTGGATGTGTCCACAAGCGCGCAGGCTACGTTGGGCGGCATGGCGGGCAACAATTCCTGCGGCTCGCGCTCGATTGCTTACGGCAACATGGTGCACAATGTTTTGGGCGTTGAAGCCTGGCTGGCGGACGGTAGCGTTGCTAATTTCGGCGAACAGTCCCAGGCTACCGGACGCGCCAAACAAATCGGCGATCTTGCTCAATCTCTGGCGACGCAACATCATGCCGAAATCGAGCGCGTCTGGCCCACCGTGATGCGCCGCGTTGGAGGCTACAACCTCGACATTTTCTGCAACCAGAGTGAGCGGCCCTACACGTCAGACGGCAGCGTCAATCTGTCGCATCTGCTCGTCGGCTCCGAAGGCACGCTCGCGTTCACCAAATCATTGACGCTCGCGCTCTGCACGCTGCCAAAAGCAAAAGTGCTCGGGGTCGTGAACTTCCCGAGCTTTCATCAGGCAATGGAATCGGCGCAGCACATTGTCAAACTCGGCCCCACAGCGGTGGAACTGGTTGATCGCACCATGATTGATCTGGCCCTGTCAAACCCGGCCTTTGCGCCAACCGTCTGCACTGCGCTCGTCGGGCAACCCGATGCGATTTTGCTCGTTGAATTTTCGGGCGACGACAAGGACGCGCTGAAGCGCCAATTGAAGCGGCTGGTTGAGTTGATTGGTTCGCTCGGTTTGCCCGATGCAGTCGTGGAAATGACCGACGATGCGCCGCAGAAAAATTTGTGGGAAGTGCGAAAAGCGGGCCTCAACATCATGATGAGCTTGAAGGGCGATGGCAAGCCCGTGAGCTTCATCGAAGACTGCGCGGTGCCGCTCGAACACCTCGCGGAATACACGGCCAATCTCACCGAAGTGTTCGCGCGCTACGGCACGCGCGGCACCTGGTATGCGCATGCGAGCGTGGGCACGCTGCATGTGAGACCGATCCTCGACATGCGTCGCGGTGACGCCACCAAGATGCGGGCCATCGCTGAAGAAGCGAGCGCGTTGGTGCGTAAATTCAAGGGCGCATACAGCGGTGAACACGGCGACGGCTTGTGTCGCGGCGAATGGGTTTCGTGGCAATTCGGCCCGCCGATTTCCGGCGCGTTCCGCGAGATCAAGCAGGCCTTCGATCCTGAGAATTTGTTCAACCCCGGCAAGATGATCGACGCGCCGAAGATGGACGACGCGTCCCTCTTCCGCTTCAAACCGGAAACTCACACAACCCCGTACAAAATTATTCCTGTCAAGACCGCGCTCGACTGGAGCGCGTGGAACGTGCAGAACGATGCCGTTACCGAAGCGACGACCGCTGCAGGAACCGGTGGCGATGCGGCGGAGGGCTTCGGCAAAGCCGTGGAAATGTGCAACAACAACGGTCACTGCCGCAAGTTTGATGCGGGGACGATGTGTCCCAGTTATCGCGTAACTCGTAGCGAAATTGCCAGTACGCGCGGTCGCGCCAATACCTTGCGCATGGCCGTCTCAGGGCAGCTGGGTAAAGATGGAATCGCCTCCGAGGAAGTGCACGAAGCGCTCGATCTTTGCGTGAGCTGCAAGGGCTGCAAGCGCGATTGCCCGACCGGTGTCGATATGGCGAAGATGAAGATCGAGCACTTACATCAATACAAAGCGAAGCACGGATTTTCGATACGGGACAATCTGATTGCGCGCTTACCGATCACCGCATCGTTCGCGCCGAAATGGCCGCGTCTGTTCAATCTGCGCAACCGCTCGCCGTTTCTCGCCAAACTGGGTGAAAAACTGCTTGGTTTCTCGGCGAAGCGCTCGCTGCCAACCTGGCGCGCCGACACGGCATGGAGCGAGTTGGGGCCACGCAAATCGTTGAAGGAATTTCTTGAGGCGAAAGCGCGCGGCGAGGCCTGTGTGGCGCTTTTCGTCGACACGTTCAACGGCGCCTTTGAGCGCGAGAACGTTAGCGCCGCGATCAGCGTGCTTGAGGCTGCTGGCTATCGCGTGTACGTGCCTCGGTGGCTGCCGGAAGGGGATCGCGATCATCGAAATCTGTGCTGCGGTCGCACCTTCCTCGCGGTCGGCATGGTGGACGAAGCAAAGCGGCAAGCGGAACACTTGCTTTCGGCACTGACGCCCATTGCAGAGGCCGGAATCGACATCGTCGGGCTGGAGCCGAGCTGCCTGTTCACGATGAAGGACGAGATGCTGTCGATGCGGTTCGGTGCCGACGCTGAGACAGTCGCGAAACATGCGATGATGGTCGAGACGTTTCTGGACCGTGAGGCGAAAGCAGGAAAGCTCAACGCTTTGCTTTCACAGCTTAAACCCGCCTCCGCGCCGATCCTCGTTCACGGTCACTGCCATCAAAAAGCCTTCGCCGAAATCACGCCGACGCTGGCCGTTCTTGCTCTGATTCCCGAAGCAAAACCCAGCCTGATCGAGTCCTCGTGTTGCGGCATGGCTGGCGCGTTTGGCTACGACGCGAAGCACTACGACGTGTCGATGCAAATGGCCGAGCTGTCGCTGCTACCCGCAATACGCAAAGCACCCGACGCGATTGTGGTTGCTGACGGCACCAGCTGCCGCCATCAAATTCACGACGGCGCTGCGCGAGAGGCGAAGCACGCAATTCGGGTTTTGGCGGATCATTTACGGTGACAGCTTTATTGAATTGTCTAGGTTGTATTGGGGCTAGAGCTTCAAATTTGTACTAATCGACTTCTTGCGTTTTATGGCTTTAGCCCTAGTGCAGACGTCATTTCATGGAAAAGCTTAATACTGTAGGCGCGGCTTGCCGCGACCCCCGTTTGCCGCATATCCACCTTGGGTCGCGGCAAGCCGCTCCTACAAGAACGCTCCACCCTTTACTTATCCTTTAAGGACTTTACTCATGAGAATTCTCCACACCATGTTGCGCGTCGGCGACTTGCAGCGTTCCATCGATTTCTACACCCGGGTGATGGGCATGCAACTGTTGCGCACCAGTGATCGGCCCGAGCAGAAATACTCACTTGCGTTTGTGGGTTACGGCGATGAAAGTCACGGTTCGGTGATTGAGCTGACCTACAACTACGAAGTGCCGACCTATGAAATGGGTGGTGCGTTTGGGCACATTGCGATTGCGGTTGACAACGCTGCGGCGACTTGTGACGCCGTGCGGGCGGCGGGCGCAACCGTCTCGCGCGAGGCGGGCCCGGTCAAGGGCGGCACGACGGTGATTGCCTTCGTGCAAGACCCGGATGGCTACAAGATTGAGTTGATCGAATCGAAAAATTCGTAGGGCGGAACTCGAAGAGGTTCCGCCATTCGCGCTGACGCACACACCGAACAGAAATGCCTGTGGCGATGGCACAAGGCGGAACCGCGAGCGTTCCGCCTTACGCGGTCTCTAGCAAACCCTTTTTCTTAAGCATCGGCTCCACACTGGCAGCGCGACCACGGAACGCCGCATAGCCATCACGCGGCTCAATCGTATTACCCGCAGAATAAACGTAGCGATGTAGCCGCTCGGCGGTGGCAGCATCAAACGGATCGCCCACTTCGATAAACGCATCAAACGCGTCAGCATCCAGCACTTCTGCCCACATGTAGACGTAGTACCCAGCCGCATAGCTGTCACCTGCGAACAGGTGACGGAAGTGCGTCAGGCGGTGCATCATCGGTATTGCTTCTGGCATTCCGAGGCGTGCCAGTTCACCCTTCTCAAACGCGACCAGATCGAAGCCATCATAGTCACTGAGCGCATGCGCCGCCATGTCAACCAGCGCGGATGACGTGTACTGAACCGTCTCAAAGCCCTTGTTAAACAGGCGCGCGGCTTCAATGCGTTCACGCAGACTCTGCGGCATCGCTTCGCCTGTTTGGTAATGGCGCGCATGCTTTTCGAGAACGATCGGTTCCATCGCCCAGTGCTCGTAAAGTTGCGACGGCAATTCAACGTAGTCCTGCAGCACGTTGGTGCCGGACAGGCGCTCGTAAGTCACGTTTGACAACAGCCCATGCAGGCCGTGGCCGAATTCATGAAACAGCGTGCGCACGTCATCGAGG
>JBBRVM010000254.1:0-5863 GCA_038246865.1 Burkholderiales bacterium | reverse complement strand
TGACCCATCGATTCGTCTTGCAGATAGTGTTCGAGGATCGCGTTTTTGTGCGACATGTCGTCGTACCAGTGCAGACGCTGCTCAATGTTTTGATGCATGTCCTGCGCGCTGGCGAGCTCGATTTTCTTCGGGCTGCGCATCACGTTCGACGCGAGCTGCATGATGCGCGGCGCGAAGGTGGCGCTGAACATGAGCGTGCGGTCACGTTTGATGGTGGCCACATGTATGGCTTCCAGATCTTCCGAGAATCCCAGATCGAGCATGCGATCCGCTTCGTCGACGACGAGCGTTTGCACGGCTTCGAGATCAATCTGACCATTACGGTTCAAGTCAAGCAAACGGCCCGGCGTTGCGACCACAAGGTTCGCGCCGCGAAGATCCATCAGCTGCTTGCCGAAAGGCGTGCCGCCGACGACGTTCGCGATGCGAATGCCACGGCAAAAACGCACCAGGCTGATCGCTTCCGCGCCCACTTGTTGCGCGAGTTCGCGCGTTGGGCAAAGAATCAGCACGCGGGGGCTGGCACCGGCGCGACGATTGCGGGCAACTTGCTCGCCTTTCGACATCGGCGGCGTTTCCAGCAATGCGTGGATCGCGGGCAACAGGAAGGCTGCGGTTTTGCCACTGCCGGTTTGGGCGGAGACCATCCAGTCGCCGCCAGCCAGCGCTGCGGGAATGGTTTCAGCCGGCACGCCGGTAGGCTGTGTATAGCCGAGCGCTTCTACGGCTTGCAGAAGGGCGGAATTTAAGTTGAGGGCGGCGAAACCGTTGGCCGCGACAGTGTCGCCAGCTTCCATTTCAACCGTGTCGTCAAACGAAGTTGAGGAGTCGTTTTCAGCGAAGTTGACCGCAGCGGGCTCGAAAGCCGCGTCGTTGTTTTGATTATCAGTATGCAAACTCATGTGCTCTTGCGCGACACAATGCATCAAGCGTTTACGCAAATGCAAAAAGCAAATGCCAACGCTCGCACCGTGCGGCGCAACCTTTTTAAAATTTAGGACGAATGTTGTAGAAGACCGGAGACAAACGCGTCGACCAACACTCGGAACTTGAGAAGCTTGATGAGCCAGCGATGGCTAGAGCTTTTTAAGGTCAATCACTGAACGTTCAGCACCTTTCGGTGAGAGTTCAGGAAGCTATGCGGGGCGATGCACTAATCAGCGAACGATGCTTTTTCAAGCAACTATCAATTATGCCGTGTTGCAGTGCAAAAAGATAGCCCCCGACGAAAACTCTTGTTGAGTGATTGCTCAACATCCACACGTCGCGTCAGGCACGAGGGTTCGGCACCCGCCGAAAAAACGGCGCAATCGAGACGACCACCAGCACAATGGCCAGCGGCACGGTCGACACATAGCCCACGTATTTG
This sequence comes from Burkholderiales bacterium, assembly GCA_038246865.1. GTDB lineage: Bacteria > Pseudomonadota > Gammaproteobacteria > Burkholderiales > Casimicrobiaceae > Casimicrobium. Next base: position 4,494 of record JBBRVM010000254.1, on the reverse strand, counting down.
AAGCCCAGCGCACCTATCAACGCCCCCAGCATGAATGAAAAAATCAGCGAGCCGAGCACCCGCAGCTTGGTGCGGTTCGCGCGAACCAGCGGCGCGGTTGCCTCCTGCGTGCGGTTCCAGTAAATCAGTCGACCCAGCTCAATGCCGATGTCCGTGACCAGCCCCGTGATGTGCGTCGTGCGAATTTCCGCGTTCGAGATTTTGGTAACGAGCGCGTTCTGCAACCCCATTACGAAGCAAAGCAGGATCGCCGTCAGCGACACGCTCACCAGCGTCTGCAACTGTAGCGTCGCGCCGACCAAGCCGAACACCAGCAGCAGCAACGCTTCCAGCAACAGCGGCGCGGTATAGGTCATGCTCGATGCCGTGCGCCTGGCAAAGTTCACCATCAGCGCCGTTGTCATCGCGCCGACCACAAACGCCGCCAGCGACAACAGGCCCGCAATGGCGTGCGCCGTCTTGCCCAGCACCAGATCATCCGCCGCCGCCGAGACGATGCCCGTCATGTGCGAGGTGTATTGCCCAATCGCCAGAAAACCACCGGCGTTCAGCGCCCCCGCAACAAACGTCAGCGCGACACCGAGATGCAGGTTCGCGCGCTGGGTGCGGACGGACGAGGTGAGGTTCGAGAGGTAGTTGACTGGCACTGTGAGTATCTGACGTCGCTAAAGCCCTAATTTATCGAGCAATGGCTTTTCGTAAACACCGTCCTCCGCCGGATAGCGCAGCCCGGACGCGCCGCGCTGTTTCGCCAGCGCCCACACAATGCTCTCGCCCGCAGGCAGCGTGTCGGGCGTGCTTGCGTACAAGGGATCAGCGAAAGCCTCGGCCGGAGCGACGATGCGCCAGCCTTTGCTGCGAAACATCGCAATCACATCGCCGATAAACGCCGCGTTAATCGCGTTCGTGTGCAGCAGCAACATGTGCTTCGGGCTGCGGCCCACAAGCGCCCGCGCCTGCGCGTCGTAATGTTGCGCGCGATCCCACAGGTGCGCGAGATAAGCCTCGCGATACGGTTTGACCTCAGCATCAGGATTCTTCTCCCGCCATGCAACGAATCGCGAGCTGTAATACCAGTCGCTCGTCTCGATGCTCACCGGCGCGCCGCGATAACCGTTCGCCTTCATCCATGCGCGAAAGCCATCACGCTTTTCGGCAGTTTCACCCTCTTTCAAATACGGAAAGCGAACGAGCGGCGTCCATCCCGGCAACGCTTTGTACAACGCGTCGGCGCGCTGCACATCGGCGATGAATGTCGCCAGCGACACGCGAGGCGAGCCGAAATTGCCGTGCGCGTAGCTGTGATTGCCAATCGCGTGACCGGCATCGCCCCACGCCGTGACGAGCGCCATGCCATCCGCGCTGTCGACGACGCGACCCGCCGGAAACAGGATCGCTTTTACATTCGCTTTGGCCAGCGCATCGAGCATCGCCCGGTTCCACGCGGCGGCTTGTGGCTGCGTCCGCGGATCGAGGCCGTCATCGAACGAAAAAGCGAGCGTTTGCGCGTGTATCGCCACGCCAAAAAGCGCGACGAGCATTGCAACCAGCGCAACGCGGATTACGCGAGCGACGCTCAAGCAACCACCGCGCTGATCACCACACGAACAATCGCGATGATCGTCCCCACCAGCAGCAGCGCGCATATCACGCCGCCAATTGCGAAATGTTTGAAGGAGAGCCCCGGCGGCGGATTGACGTGATCCGTTTCGCGCCCCAAAGCAGGCAAAACCCGAAAAATCGTGCGGATGGCGTAGGCCACGCAGTGGAAGTGACTGGTTCGAACGGGGGTTTTGGGGGCTGCTTGCATTCGGCCCAAGTGTAGTCGCTGCGGTTATGACTTTTGGCTGAAAGCCTTATTTCATTGGGGCTAAGGCGTATTTTAGCCAATAGTCGATTGATGCATAAATCCGGCTTTAGCCCCGATGCAGTGGTCTTTTCCGTTCAATGCTGTTTGCGTCATCCTGAGCCACGGCGAAGGATCAGGTTGCGTTACGGAATTCTCTGCGCCAGCAAACGGGCGTTGCGTGCCACCTGATCCTTCGCGAGGCTCAGGATGACAGCGGCGCTACACTGCCAACTGGCAAATCATCTCGAGAAAACGTGGCCTTATGTGTCCGTCCACTGGCAATTTGCAATTGTGCGCGTAACACTCGAATCGAAATATTAACGATGCGTTACACCGGCAAATTACATTAGGCGTCAGAATTTTCCACCATGTCACTTTCCAAAGTCATCTTAGCTTCCGTGGCCACCGTTTTGGCTACCGGCGTCGGCCTTGTCGCGTGCGTAACGAATAGAGGCGTTTACTTCCTCGAAGCCTCGCCTGAGATCGCAGGCGTCGACAGGACGGCGAGCCAAACCCAGCTAATCCTGCCACTCGAGGTCAACATAGCCGCCGCGGCGGCGTTTGTGAAGCTGGGCTTTGGACTAGAACCCGCGATTCAATTTCAGTCAACCAGTTTCGTGACTCCTAGACTGCGAACCTTGCAAGCTCAAACGCTGGTTGCACTGGTGAAGTCATATGGCGATTTCGAAGGCGAAAAGGTTGCAGAAGCGTTGAGCAACTTCCGCGGCCGCGTCAGTGCCGTTGAGTTTGGCCGCGCAGGTTCACCCATCCTCTACATCGAACTGCCATATTGGACTCATCAACTCGAGGAAAATGCGACTTCAGGCCCCGGACAGCGCATCTCCGACGAAGAAGCCAAGGCTCTTGTAGCGGAGTTGAGGGAGGCGTTCTCGGTCAAGCTAAAAGCACGCGAGTTTTCTGAGGAGAAACGCCGGGTGCGGATATGGTGGTACTGACGCCCAGCTCTTCCATCGCGCGGACTCGCACCAGCAGCGGTTGCATAGAAAAATGACATGAATCAACTAGTGTCGGCATGTATCCGTCCGTACCTAACGGCAGCGGTCACACTAGCCGAACTCGCCCATCTCGCATGGGAGCATTTCCACGGCGGCATTCGCAGCCACCACTTCCTGAACAGCGCCGACCTGCCCGCCATTTCCAACGGGTGGGGCTTGCTGCTGCTTCCGTTGCTGACGTGGTTCCTTTCGGCATATGTCCAAAGGCGAATGGCGCTAACTTCAGGCGCGAACGTCTCGTCGCAAAAGCTTCCAACGAGCATCATCGCCGGATTCCTCGGCTCGCTGCTCTTCGGCATTCTGCTATCCGTCTCGTTCACCAACGGCGATGAAACCGTCACCGAATATTTGTTCATGGGCATCCTGCTGCTTGCCCTGCTTTTGCCGGTTTATCGGGCGGAGTGCGTGCTCGGGTTCGTGTTGGGTATGACGTTTACCTTTGGCGCAATCCTTCCTACCATCGTTGCCTCTGTGATTGCCGCCTTGTCTGCACTCGTGCATCTCGGCATTCGCCCGGTTTTTATGAGCCTCTGGCGCAGGTTTAAGCACAGGTAAACCTTTTTTAGCCGTTTTCGCGATGCGCCTCGCGCTGTTGGTTACGGGTTGCGCAACCCTCGCATCCACACCACCGTTAACGATTGATCAGCTCGTTAAGCGCGCCAGCAAGGGCGAGTCAGCGATCTCGCCCCTCGCTTCGCGCGCGCTTTGATGTCTCGTTATGCGTAACACTCCTCTTCCCTCGACCTAGCGCAACTGAGAAGCACCGCCATGTCACTTGACCTTGATCGAAACAAGCGCAACGCGATGGCGTTCTACGACCTGATGTTCAATCAATGCGAACCGGCGCTGGCGCTGGAAAGATACGCGGGCGAGACCTACACACAGCACAATCCCGACGTGGCGGATGGCAAAGAGGCATTCGTCGCATACTTTGAGCAGATGGCTCGCGAGTACCCAGGCAAGCACGTCGAGTTCAAGCGCGCGGTCGCGGAAGGCAACCTCGTTGTCCTGCACTGTCATCAGGTTTGGCCGACGTTCAAAGACAAGGACTGGGCTGGCATCGATATCTTCCGCTTCGACGACTCCGGCAGGATCGTGGAGCACTGGGATGTCCTGCAGGTGGTGCCGCAGACCCAGGCACACTCGAACACCATGTTTTGAGTCGGCTCGCGTGATGGCGATTCAACTTCCAGACACGCGCCTGTTCAATCAATCTGTTCCCAGCGCGAAGCGCTAACGCGATCCCCCAACCACTTCGCGGCGGAGGTTCACGTGAAGCGAGTCACTGGCGCCGGCGGGCGACCCTATGCATTCCGGCCGCAGGCGGTACACTTTCCCCAGTCCGTGCCTGGCGTACTGCCGTACGCACGCTAAACTACGCTCTGAAAATCTATGCTGCCCCGACATGACTTCATGCTTGCATCCGCCGTTAATTTGCAATTGTGCGTATAACGCCGATTTGGCAGATTAACGATGCATCGCGTGTTGATATTACGTTAGGCATCACATTCAACATGCGTCGCTGGTCCCGCCTCTCTTCAAAACCCGTCGTCCAAGATCGCTGGTTTCACGTGACCGCAGATCGCTGCGAGATTAAGCCGGGGAAGATCATTGACCCCTTCTACGTGG
>JBBRVM010000253.1:0-5866 GCA_038246865.1 Burkholderiales bacterium | reverse complement strand
GCGCCGAAGTACGCGGGGCAGGACAAAGTGAATCCCGGCTCGCTGATTTTGTCGGCCGAAATGATGTTGCGGCACATGGGCTGGACCGAAGCGGCCGATCTCATCATCAAGTCCATTGAGGCTGCGATTGGCGATAAGGTCGTGACCTATGACTTCGCGCGTTTGATGGAAGGCGCGAAAGAGGTGTCGTGTTCTGCATTTGGCGACGCGATGATCGCGCGGATGTAGACCGACGCGGCTCGAGGCCGCGACACCATAAAAAAAGGGCCGCTGTTGCGGCCCTTTTTTATTGGTGCGCGGGGCTCGACTGAATCGAACCGGGCGCTCCCCACGGCGTTACTGTGGGTTTTGAATGTTGGATGCCTGCTTGCCTTTTGGCCCTGGCACTACCTCAAAGGCTACTTTCTGGCCTTCTTTCAATGAACGGAATCCGTCCATCTGAATCGCGGAGAAATGCGCGAACACGTCATCGGTGCCGTCGTCCGGCTTGATGAAACCAAACCCCTTGGCGTCGTTAAACCATTTCACTGTGCCTGTTGTCATAAAAATACTCCCTACTGCATAAAGCTTGTTTTGGTTGGTGACACACACATACAGCGCCGAAAGGAACCCCCGTATCGAACGCTAGAGCGTCTGCCTATCACCGTTGTACAGTTATACAACCCTGTTCGTCAAGCGGATAATTGACATCGCACGGAATGTTGACGGCTGTACGAGGTTTTGCCGCCACCAAGTCGACTTGGTCGAAACCGGCCTGGCATGCCGTATGCTCTTGAAATCCCGGTTTCGCAACCGATATTGATGGTTAGTTGGAATCAAAAACAGCATGGCAGTTCATTCACCCCGCTCTAACCCAAACGATAGTTCGGTTCTCGAAGCCGAGCGCGTCAGCACCAAGCCGCCCCCGATGTATCGGGTACTGCTGTTGAACGACGATTACACGCCGATGGATTTTGTGGTCGGTGTGCTGCAACAGGTGTTTCTGCTCACTCGCGAGCAGGCCACGCAAGTGATGTTGCAGGTGCACCGCACAGGCGTTGGCACCTGTGGAGTTTTCACCAAAGAAGTGGCGGATACGAAGGTGTTGCAAGTCCAGGAGCTGGCCGAGGCGCATCAGCATCCGCTTCAGTGTACGATGGAGCCTAACTAGTGTTTTCGTTGGCGACCACAGCGTCAAAAACGTACAGCACGCAGGTAGGCGAATCCACCAACGCTGCTATCGTGCAGCCGTGGATACGGGAGTTACAAGCCGACGATTCGTCGACAGCAAGGCAGTTCAAATGATCGCGCAAGAGTTAGAAGTCAGTTTGCACATGGCATTTGTCGAAGCCCGGCAAAAGCGCCATGAGTTCATCACGGTTGAGCATCTGCTCCTTGCCATGCTCGACAACCCGAGCGCGGCAGAAGTGCTGCGAGCCTGCGCCGTTGATCTCGACGAGCTGCGCACCGCGCTCGCCAATTTCATCAACGAACACACGCCCCGGCTGCCGCAAAACAGCGAGAGCGACACCACGCCTACGCAAGGCTTCCAGCGCGTGATTCAGCGCGCAATTTTGCATGTGCAATCGTCGGGCAAAAAAGAAGTGACCGGAGCCAATGTGCTCGTCGCGATTTTTGGCGAGAAGGATTCGCACGCGGTGTATTTCCTGAATCAGCGCGGCGTCACGCGTTTGGACGTGGTGAACTACATCAGCCACGGCATCAGCAAAGTACCGAAAGACAAGAACGAAAAAGCCGAAGCGGGTGAAGGCGAAACGGCGAAGGAAGAAGCCCCACAAGGCGCGCTCGAAAACTTCACGGTCAACCTGAACGCGCAAGCCAAAGCGGGCAAGATCGATCCGATGATTGGTCGCGCCAATGAGCTTGAGCGCCTCGTGCAAATCCTCTGCCGTCGGCGCAAAAATAATCCACTCCTCGTCGGCGAAGCGGGCGTAGGTAAAACGGCCATCGCAGAAGGCCTGGCCAAACGCATCGTCGACAAAGAAGTGCCGGACGTGCTCGCTGATTGCGTCGTGTATTCGCTCGACATGGGCGCATTGCTCGCTGGCACCAAGTATCGCGGTGATTTTGAAGCGCGGCTGAAGGCGGTGCTCAAGCAGCTCTCCGAGAAGGCGAACGGCATTCTGTTCATCGACGAAATCCACACCATTATTGGGGCGGGTGCGGCGAGTGGCGGCACATTGGACGCGTCGAATCTGCTCAAACCCGCGTTGGCTAACGGTGGCTTGAAATGTATCGGCGCGACAACGTACGCCGAGTACCGTCAAGTGTTTGAGAAGGATCACGCCCTCGCACGTCGCTTCCAGAAAATTGATGTGGTTGAGCCGTCCATCAGCGAAACCGTAGAAATTCTGCGTGGCCTCAAGACCAAATACGAAGCACATCACAACGTCAAATATTCGCCCGCCGCGATCACCGCTGCTGCAGAGCTGTCAGCTCGTCACATCAATGATCGTCACCTGCCGGATAAGGCGATTGACGTGATTGATGAGGCGGGTGCGGCGCAAAAAATTCTGCCGAAATCGAAGCAGAAGAAAACCATCGGCAAGAGCGACATCGAGGAGATCGTTGCGAAGATTGCGCGCATACCTGCGAAAACCGTGTCTACCGATGATCGCAACAGTTTGCGCACGCTCGATCGCGATTTGAAAAACGTAGTTTACGGACAAGACAAGGCTATCGAAGCGCTCACCTCCGCCATCAAAATGGCGCGCAGTGGCCTCGGAAACCCGCGTAAACCTATTGGCTCGTTCCTGTTCTCCGGCCCGACGGGCGTTGGCAAAACTGAAGTCGCGCGGCAACTCGCGTTCAGCCTGGGCGTCGAGCTTCTGCGCTTCGACATGAGCGAATACATGGAGCGCCATGCAGTCAGCCGTTTGATCGGCGCGCCACCGGGCTACGTCGGCTACGACCAGGGCGGACAGTTAACCGAAGGCGTCACCAAAAATCCGTACTGTGTGCTCCTGCTCGACGAAATCGAAAAAGCGCATCCGGACATCTACAACGTTTTGTTGCAGGTGATGGATCACGGGACGCTGACCGACAACAATGGTCGCAAGGCGGACTTCCGCAATGTGATCATCGTGATGACCACGAATGCGGGTGCGGAGACGCTGACCAAAAACGTCATCGGCTTCAACAACACCAAAGAGGCCGGCGACGAGATGGAAGCCATCAAGCGCATGTTCACGCCAGAGTTTAGAAATCGCCTCGACGCGACGATCAGCTTCGGCGCACTCACTCACGAGGTCATCCTGAAAGTGGTCGACAAGTTCCTGCTTGAACTCGAAGGCCAGCTGCATGAGAAAAAGGTCGACCCCGAGTTCTCACAAGCGTTGCGCGATTACCTCGCCAAGAAGGGTTTCGACCCACAGATGGGCGCGCGCCCGATGGCCCGCCTGATCCAGGACACGATCCGTCGCGCACTGGCAGACGAGCTCCTGTTCGGTAAACTGGTCGGTGGCGGCAAGGTCATGATCGATATCGATGTCGATGCGAAAGGCGAGGGAAAAGTGAAACTTTCCTTCCCGGAAAACGACGTGCCGAAAGAGGCGGCGGAAGAGGCGACGGTTTAGTCCGCACCGCGTCTTGACTGAGAAAAACGGCAGCTTTGGCTGCCTTTTTTTTAATTCATCTTTTTCTCGAAACGACCACTGCATTGGGGTTGGAGCCATAAAAGGTAATCAATCGACTTTGATCTATTTCGGGGCCTAGCCCCTATCCACTATTCGTTTGAAGGAAAAGCTGAACACGTGTGCTGACTTCTGAATCATCTGAATGCTGTCGAGGCCAGTCCAATTCAGCGACAGTAGTGCTTCTCTTCAATCAATCGCGAATAGAAGGCAATTGATCGGCCCCCGGCGCACGCGCTTTGAAGGCCATTCAAAGCGCATGTCGTCGTCGAGGGTAATTGCCGATGTGACGCTGATCACATCGCGCTAGCATCTACGAGTGTCAGGCAAAACGTTTGTCAGGCACAGCGCAAAGCGGGAGTAGTTCCGTGCCCGTGCGTCGGGCGCGCCGCGTTGTCGTCAATACGGGCTTAAGGCCTCGTAACGTGGAATGCCAGTCAATGCTTACGGGCGTCGATACGGCACGAACCAGCCTTTGCCTTTCCCGTCATTTATGAGGATCGGCGATGATTTCCCGAATCGGCAACTACAAGCTGCAACGCTTTCTGCGTCATGGCACCATGACCCAGCTCGCTGCGTTTTACGCAGTCATGCGACTAGGCAGCGTCACTCAAGCCGCCGACGTACTTTGCGTCGCGCAACCCACGTTGTCAGGACACCTGCGCAAGTTGAGCGAGGCGCTCGACGTCACATTGTTTGTTACGCGTGGCAAGCGTCTGGAGCCAACGGACGCGGCACGCGTGCTTCTGGAAACCGTGCAGGAAGTGTTCGCGGCGTTCGAGCAATGTGACCAGTCGTTGTCGGCGTTACGACAGCCGGTACCTGAAACTGACGCTAGCCGAGCCGCTTGATCAGGCTTGAAGTATCGAGCCGCGCGCCGCCCATCTGCTGCACATCGGCGTAGAACTGATCGACCAGCGCCGTGACGGGCAGGCGCGCGCCATTGCGCTTGGCTTCATCCAGGCAAATGCCCAAATCCTTCCGCATCCAGTCCACCGCGAAGCCAAAGTCGAACTTGCCGTCAACCATCGTAGCGCCACGATTTTCCATTTGCCAGCTTTGCGCTGCGCCTTTGCTGATCACGTCGAGCACCAGCTTGGCGTCGATGCCTGCCTTTTGAGCGAACGCGAGGCCCTCTGAGAGCGCCTGCACAAGACCCGCGATGCAGATCTGGTTGACCATTTTGGTGAGTTGCCCCGCTCCGCTCGGGCCCATGAGCGTGACGGCTTTGGCGTAAAGCGCCAGCACGTCGTTCACCTTCTCAAACGCGGCCTGATCGCCGCCACACATGATGGTGAGCTTGCCGTTTTCTGCTCCAGCTTGGCCGCCTGAAACGGGCGCATCGATGAAGTGCCTGCCCTGCTTTTTGGCTTCAGCATCAACCTCGCGAGCGACGTCGGCTGAGGCTGTGGTGTGGTCGACCAGCACGGAGTTTGCGCCCAGGCCCGCTAGCGCGCCATCCGCGCCATAGATCACTGAGCGAACGTCGTTGTCGTTGCCGACGCACATCATCACGATATGCGCACCCTGTGCGGCTTCGCGCGGTGTCGCGGCAGCCGCACCGCCGTAAGCCGCAACCCACTTCGCCGATTTCTCGGCGTTGCGGTTGTAAACCGTGACGCTATGGCCACCTTTTTGCAAATGGCCCGCCATTGGGTAACCCATGACGCCGAGGCCCAAGAATGCTAATTTCATTGCGGATAAATCGATTGCTGACTAAAGCTTAATGCTAGCTGTGTTCGCTTTCGTCCAGCCTCATGCTCGAAGAGTTTGGACACCTCGGCCCCGCTAACATCGGCACATGGCCATTACTTACGTGTCCGCGTTTCTTCTGCAACAGCAGGGCAGAGCTAAGCATGATTTCGAAGACTATTGTCTGCACTTTGAAACACTTGCCGCCAGCGGTCTCCCGATTGCGCTGTTCCTGGACCCGAGTTTGCCGGGAGCGGTCACCGACCGATTCAAACGGTTTCCCAACGTGCAGATACTGGCGTATGTGACGCTTGCGGAGACTGCGGTTTGTCGCGCGCTCTTTGGGAAGACGGTGCAATTGCCGCAGCATCGCGACGAGCCTGATTCGCTGGAGTACATGCTCATTGGAAACAGCAAGCTGGAATGGCTGCAACGTACGGCACGCGCAAATCCATTTGCAACGAGTCATTTCGCATGGGTCGATTTCGGCGTTGCGCACATACTCACTGCGCCCGAGGCGACGCTCGGCGCGCTGAAATCGT
>JBBRVM010000252.1:0-5867 GCA_038246865.1 Burkholderiales bacterium | reverse complement strand
GGCGTCCGTGGTTACCCACAGCGCCCGGATGACATCGGGCTGGCACCGACCCCGCAGGCAAAATCCCGTCGGACTCTACCTGCGTTTTGTGTGAGTTTGGGGCATGCCCCAAACTCACACAAAAGCGTAATTCGTTTGCTTTCATTTCAACCTCAATTGTGCGCCTGTTGGGACATATAAGGATGACAATTCCCAGCTGAGGCACCTTTCTAATCGGGAGACGATTTATCGCAAATATCGACGAATGAGATTTTTCACCGCTAGCCCTCTATCAGCATACGTTTCACAAAAACAGTTATTCCGCATTGACGCCCACCAATTCGAACGACGCGCTGCGTCCTTGCGCGCTCACAACCTTGAGGCGAAACGGGACGTAGTGCCATTCCGGGGCGAGCCAGAACTGGGCGCTGCCGGTGGGTTTTCCGTCGGGGTCGGGTTTGCGTGAGCCTTTCCAGACCTGCGTTTTGATTTTCTTCATGGCGCGCGCTCCGGTCACAGGATCGGCGTCGCCAGTGGGTGCGTCGATCTCCTCCTCGCCCACGCGGGTGAGCGTGTAGACATCAACACGCCGCGCGGAGCCCACGCTTAGCGTGACGGCGTCACCCTTCGGCATCGCGAAGTAAAACTGTACGATCCATGTCAGCGGATCGTGCGGCGCGCCCTCGAATGGAATCGGGTCTTTTTCCGGAATGCGCAGCAGCCGTTTTTCGTGATCAAAAATGATCTCCCGCTTCTTGTCCGGGTTGCCACGCTCTTCGACAAATTTGTCGGGGCGCAGCCCTTCAGCCGTGATCTGACCTTCGGATTCGCCAGTGAACGTGCCGGGATATAACAACGCGGCGAGCCCACGGCCGCGTCCCGTGACTTTCAGCTTGTAGCGTCCGTTGTCATGCGTGAATTGCAGATTCACCGGACCCACTTCGAATTTCTGCTCGCCAAGGTAAGCGGTGTACGCCAGTTCGATTTTTTTCGGCGGCATGCGCGCGGGTGGCGGCGCTAGCGGGGGCTCAACGACAGGCGGCGGTATCGGCTCTGGCACCGGATCAGGCTTGGCCTCGGCAACGACCGGCGCGACCGCTGGCTCGGGCTCCGGCGCAGGGATTGATTCAACGACGGGGTCAGCAACCGCAATGGCGACCGGCGCTTGTGCTGCCGTCACTGGACGTGGTTTAGCGGTCTTCGGTTTGGCTTTCGGTGCGGACTTCGCTGCCGCGACAGGCGCCGGCGGCGGGGGCAATTGCATGAACCGCGCAGTCAGCGGCAGCATCTTTTCTTCGGGCTCTTCGACGGCGACGAACGCACCGAGGATCAGGTGAACCAGCAACGATGCGAGTAGCGCCGCCGCGATTTTCCGTTTGGGCGTGGAGAACAGGCCCCGCCGTTGGGTCAGACTGCGCAGCAGCGAATAACGGCCCTCATCCGGCGCGTCCGGTAAGGGAGTTGCAGCCGTTGGCGAGGATGAATCGGCAGGTGCCGGAATGGCTGCTTCGGACATGCACTCTGCTAAGTGGTTGCACCCGTGCTGGCGACGACTCGGGGCGCCGATTTCGGCAGCGTCCTCACCCGCAGGCCGTTCACCTGCAATCGCCCCTCGCAAAACAGGCGCACCGAATAGGGAAATATTTGATGTTCATGCAGCAGCACTTTCGCCGCTAAAGTTTCAGCGGTGTCGTCGTCTTCAACTTGCACCGCCGCCTGCGCGATGATCGGGCCGGAGTCCAGTACTGGCGTCACAAAATGCACCGTGCAGCCGTGCAGTTTCACACCCTCAGCCAGCGCGCGTTCATGCGTGTCGACTCCGGGAAAACTGGGCAGCAAAGAGGGATGAATATTGATCAGGCGACCGGCAAATGCATTAGTGAATGTAGGCGTGAGGATTCGCATGAACCCTGCCAGTACGACCAGATCGGGACGGTGTTCGTTCAATGCATCGACTAGCGCCTGATCGAACGCCTCACGCGTCGCGAAGTCTTTATGGCTGATGGCAAAGGTATTGATGCCGGCGTCGCGTGCGATGTCCAGGCCTTTCGCCTGGGCCTTGTTGCTGCCGACGACGACGATATCGCCACCGCAATCATTACGCAAAAGCGCGGCCAGATTAGAGCCACGCCCCGAGAGCAGCACTGCGATGCGGGGGCGACTCACGGTAGTGGTGCTCATCGCAGCTTCAAATCCTCAGATCCATAAGTCACGCCGATCGGCTCAATCACGACCTGCTTCGGCCCGGCCTCCAGGCTTCCGGCAACCCACGCTTCAATGCCGAATTGTCTGGCAACGGCAACCGTCTTTTCCGCCTGATCAGCGGCTACAAAGAACGCGAATCCTGCGCCCATGTTGAGCGTTCCGTACGCCTCGGCATTATCCAGCTTCGCTTCACGCTGCATGAACGCGAGCACCGGCGGCACCGGAGGCACGGTATGAATTCGATAGGTGAATTCGCTCGTGTGACGCAGCAGTTTGCGCCATCCGTGGCCGGTGACGTTGACGCAGTAATGCACGGCGACGCCTGCTTTGGCCAGCGCTTCGGTCACGGGCGCATAGAGCGTGGTGGGTGCGAGTAGGGCCTCGCCAAAGGTTTCACCGTTGCCAATATCGGCTTGATAGCCGTTGGCGAATCGCTCGGTCAATTTTCGTGCGAGTGACACACCGTTAGCGTGAATGCCACTCGAAGCCAACATCACAATCGCGTCACCGGGCGCAAGATTGTCACCGAGGGACAAGCGCGATTTCGGGTTGACAAGCCCGACGCAAGACGCGCCCAGATCAATCGTGCCGCCTTCGACCACGCCCGCCAGCGCCGGGGTTTCGCCGCCACCCCAAGACACGCCGCACGTTTCGCAGGCCACTTTCCAGCCCGCAATCAAATCAGCAGCGCGCTTCTTGTCGGAAAACCAGTCGCTGCCGCCTGCGGCCCAATAGGCTTGCACGATGAGCGGCGTTGCGCCGACGGTGATCAGGTCGTTCACGGCCATCGCGATGGTGTCCTGCGCGATGGCAGCGTAAAAGCTCTTTCCGGTTTCCCGATACACGGCGTCAGCGACCAGAATTTTGGTGCCTAGACATTCGACGATGGAGGCGAGATAAAACGGCCCGATGTCGAGCACGTAGGCCGACTCGCCACGCGAGGCGACGATTTCGGAAAGCCCGTGCTGCGCCAGTTGTGCCGCGGTTGCCTTCGCACTTTGCTGCGCAAGCAATTTGATCGGATCAACCTGATCGTAGTTGACGCCTGCCTGTTCGTAGGTCAGCGCGTCGGGATTTTTAGGCGGTGGTGCGGAAGCAGTCATAACGTGATCGTGTTTTAATGCCGCCCACTATGGCCGCAGACCCAAAGATGTCAAAGGAAAATTTTAGCCCGCCAGTGCAGGTTGCCCTGCTCACGCCGCCGCAGGCAGGGTTGGACGGAGCCGATGCGATGGCAACCGCGCCTTCAGTGGTCACCGTAACCGCCAGCGGCCCCCGCTGGTGGGTCGATCTGACGCCGACGCTGCGCGCCCTGGTCATCGCGGGCATTCTGATTGCGCTGGGATATTTGATCGGCGCATTGGCGCCGGTGCTGACTCCGTTCATGGCCGGTGCCATCCTTTCCTATATTGCCGCGCCGATCGTGGCTTGGCTCGCGGCGCGGCGGATGCCGCGCGCGGCGGGGGCGGTTTTGATCGTGCTCACCATGGGCGCGCTGATCGCCGGGCTCGTGCTGGTGGTGGTGCCGCTGGTTTCGCACGAAATTTCGCAAATTGCCAGAAAGATGCCGGAACTCATCACGCGAGCGCAAACCGAGTGGTTGCCGTGGGTGAACAACCGGCTCGGCACAACGATTGCGTTCGATCTGACGCAGTTAAAGTCGTTGGTTCAGGAAAACGCTGGCACCGTAGGCAACTTGTCAGCGGAACTGGCCGGTTCGCTCAAACTGGGTGGCCAGATGCTTCTGGGCGTATTGGTCAACGCAATACTGTTGCCGGTGGTGATGTTTTATCTGCTACGCGACTGGCCGACGCTGATCGATGGAATTGACCATCTGGTGCCACGCTCAGCGCGCCAGATGGTGCGCAATCTGGCGCGGGAGATCGACGCTGTGCTGTCGGAATTTTTGCGTGGACAGGGGTTGGTCATGCTGGCGCTGGCGACTTATTACTGCACCGCGCTCAAGCTTGCGGGTTTGCAGTTCTGGCTGCCGGTGGGTCTGGTGACAGGCCTCTTGGTATTCATCCCGTATATTGGCTTTGGCATGGGTCTCTTGCTCGGCATGCTGGCGGCGCTGACTCAGTTTTCGACGCCGGGGCCGATCATCGCGGTAGCGGTCATGTTCGCCGTTGGGCAAATTCTCGAAGGCTTTGCGCTAACGCCTTATCTGGTGGGGGATCGTATCGGGCTGCATCCGCTCGCCGTGATTTTTGCGTTGATGGCGTTTGGTCAACTGTTTGGTTTCGTTGGCGTGTTGCTGGCGTTGCCTGCCAGCGCGGCTTTGCTAGTGGCGCTGCGCGCGATGCACCGGAGTCTGGCTGCGGCCGAAAACACGCCTGTCGCTCCACCTGCGGCCTGAATCGGAAGCGCACTAGTTATGGCGATCACGCCACAGATTCCGTTTGATTTTTTCCTGCCCGAAGCGCCGCGCTTCGATAACTTTGTCGTGGGCGATAACGGCGAGGCGGTCTCACGATTGCTGGCGTTGACCAACGGCGGCAGTGAATCAGGCGCGCGAGCAGTGGTGCTCTGGGGCGGACGTTCGGTGGGCAAATCGCACTTGCTGGCGGCTGTCGCGGCGGAGTTGGTCCCCGCTACTTTGATGCTCAATGCGGCCTCGGTGTTTCCAGCGGATCCTTTCGTCAATGCACGAATTCTCTTCGTAGACGACGCCGATCAGCTCAATGCCGAACAACAGGCCTGGCTGTTCACGGCGTTTAATCACGTAGTGCAAAACGGTGGCGTGACGGTGGCGTCCGGCCAAACGCCGCCGGGGCGATGGTCAATGCGAGATGATATTCGCACCCGGATGGGTAGCGGGCTCGCCTTCGAATTGCTGCCGATTCCGCAGGACGACCTGCCTGCTGCACTGTCGGCCTATGCCGCCGGACGCGGATTTGATGTCAGTAACGAGGTGCTCACTTTCCTCTTAAGCCACCACCAGCGTGATATCGCGTCGCTGTGCCAGACGTTGACGGGCGTGGATCGACTCTCTCTCGCCCTGAAACGCCGGGTGAACGTACATCTGCTGCTCACTTACCTAAATGAT
This sequence comes from Burkholderiales bacterium, assembly GCA_038246865.1. Taxonomy (GTDB): domain Bacteria; phylum Pseudomonadota; class Gammaproteobacteria; order Burkholderiales; family Casimicrobiaceae; genus Casimicrobium. The sequence goes on along the minus strand of JBBRVM010000252.1, from coordinate 634 downwards.
ACAGAGGCGACCAGCCAAACGTAGAAAAGTTGCACGATTTAGCGTTTTCCCTTAATTTTCTCCAAAATGCACCTTAACATCGATGGTTGAGCTTTGACAACGACATCGTCGACTTCGAAAGCGCAAGCAGGGGAGCTCCGGTTTGTGTTTTTGTTGCTTTTTGTGTCAACCGACCAAAAAGCGCGTTCGTTATCTGCTCAGGCTTGTGAAACACCGAGTCAAGCAAAAAAATTACCAACTCTCTAGAGGATTTGAAAATGAGCAAACTGTTAACCACCCTTATCGCTTCGGCTTTCGCCGCTGTTTCTTTCGCACAAGCACCGGCCGCTCCTGCTGCCCCAGCCGCTCCTGCTGCTGCACCCGCTAAAGCTGCTGCTCCAGCCGCTCCTGCTGCTGCTGAGAAAAAAGCAATGCCAGCTAAAGCTGTCAAAAAAGCAAAGAAAGCAAAGAAAGCTAAAAAAGCTAAAGCTGCTTAATTCGACGGCGCTCTTTACGTAAGTAAAAGCCGCTTAGAACTGAAAAAAGCACCCTCGGGTGCTTTTTTCTTTTCTGCCCCCATTTTTTGTGCTCTTGATTCGCTCGCAGATAATTCGTCCATGAAAGTTATTGTCGGTCTCTCCGGCGGCGTCGATTC
>JBBRVM010000251.1:0-5870 GCA_038246865.1 Burkholderiales bacterium | reverse complement strand
GGCGGCGGTACGGATGCAACCCCTCTGTCGGCTGCGCCGACATCTCCCCTACTCCGCAGGGGAGACACTTCCTTTGCCTCTCCTACTCGTAGGGGAGGTGCCCGAAAGGCGGAGGGGTCTACCTGCAAGCTACCATGATTGACAGAGTCCGCCATCCACCGCTCATAGCCCCCCAACCATTTCTCATCCCGTTCGCGCAAATTCTCATGGCTGATGCGCTGCGATCGCGTCAGCAGCGAATACGCTAACTGCTCCACTTCCATCTCTGTGTAGCGATCAACATTCTCAAACCACTCGGTCGAATTGCGAGCCGCATTTTGAATCTTCAGCACCTCGACTGAGCGCACGGCCTCATAGGCCGCCAACGTCCCTCGCATGTCGTGCTCGCCATGCGACGCAAACGCACGCGACAATTCAATCGCGTCCTCCAGAGCCAGCTTCGTCCCCGAGCCGATCGAGAAATGCGCCGTATGCGCGGCATCTCCCATCAGCACGACGGGAACATCACCATTCCAGTGCGTCCAAGCGTTGCAAATCACCCGGGGGAAACGAATCCAGATTGCCGATCCGCGCAGATGCGTCGCGTTGGAGAGCAGCGCATTGCCATCCAGATATTTCGCGAATAACTTCTCGCAAAAGGCAATCGCCTCAACCTGCTCCATCGCATCCAGCCCGTGCGCTTTCCAGACTTCCTCGGGGGTTTCCACGATGAAAGTAGACGTCTCGTCATCGTACTTGTACGCATGCGCCTGAAACCAGCCGTGCTCGGTTTGCTCGAACGCGAAGGTGAATGCATCAAACGTTTTTTTTGTACCCAACCAGACGAAGCGACACTGGCGCAGATCGATGTCGGGTTGGTACGTGTCACTGTAGCGTGTACGGATACGACTGTTAAGCCCATCCGACGCAATCACCAGATCGGCTGCGAATTCCGCCGCCAGCGCCTGATCGTCCTTCGCGTCCACTTCGAACACCAGATCAACGCCAACGTCCAGACAACGCTGCTGCAGGATGTTCAACAACCGCTTGCGCCCAATGCCGCAGAAGCCATGACCGCCCGAACGCACTGTCCGTCCGCGAAAGTGCACGTCGATGTCGTCCCAATGGTTAAACGCATCGCCAATCTGGGATGCCGATACCGGATCGGCGACACGCAAATTGCCCAGCGTCTGATCGGAAAAAACCACGCCCCAGCCAAAGGTGTCAAACGGACGATTGCGCTCCACCACGCGGATCACGTGCTGCGGATTTTGCAGCTTCATCAACAGCGCAAAGTACAAACCCGCCGGGCCACCACCGATGCAAAGAATCCGCATGTTGCCTCTAATCCGATCCGCCCAATTAGCCTAGGTAGCGATTATTGACATCTAAAGCATTTGCGTCAAGAGGTGCCTGAGATTTGCTACAACTGAATGCATGCGAAAGACATCGTAGCGCCCAACTTAAACCGCGCGGCGCGGCTGTGTTTCGATCTCGCTGCGCTCCGCGTTTCAACCGGAGGCGACGCTGACCCAACGATGACGGGCGGCGCTTTCGATGCCGTGCCAGCAACAGGACGCTGGACGGCGCACTTGCGGAGCGCCTGAAAATGCGGTTGGTTTGCGCAACTTCGCCGTCCATCAACACGAAAAAATGGATTGGGCCACTGTTCACGCGATCTGCACGCGACACCGGCGCGTGTCAAGATAGTTGTCGCATAAATCATGCGGGTTATTGCTGACGCGTGGGCCTAGCCGAACTCGCTCGCACCGCACAAAGCAGTTTACGAGCGATTGACTTCGCTTAAAAAATATCGCAACTAGCTAAAACGTAGTCCCGCACCGCGCATTAACGTTCGCCCGAATCGAGGCAGCATCTCTGAACGCTGCACCAGCAGGCACATTGATGCCACTCAGCAACGCGCTGTCAGGGACGCCTTGCAACAGGCGCAACATAATCAGGCCGTCGATATTTGCGTTTCCGGCCAGTCCAGCGGCTGAATAGTCATTATCCGCCAAGAAACTCTCAATAGCCGCCGTCGTATTTCTCGGAGAGACGATGGTTAGGCCATCTGTCAATGCTGCCCCTCGGAATCCCAATAAGTAGCGAAGTATCAACACACCGTCCGGAGACGTGGCTGCGTTGCCATCTCCCTTCACGTCCAACCCGCAGGAAGCCGGCACCGGAGCAGCGCCGCACGTACCGGCAGAATGCTGCACTACCAGCTTAGGTCGACGCGATGCGATAGTCGATTCAGACGTAGAAAAATGGTACTGGGCGTTAGTCGTGAACGTCGGCGCGAGCATCACGCCGTAGTTTGGATAGACGCCGTTCTTCCAGTCCTTGTACATCGAGGTGATATCAATCTTGTACCAACTGCCTTGCAAAACACCCGTCGCTCCACTGCCATACAGCGAAGTTGTCGGCACAGTGGTCGACGTCACTCCCGCTGCCGTCCACGGTGACGTGATGCGGTAAATCTGCAACGCAGGGTCATTGACTCCCTTGTAGGCGACATACAGCCACAACGCTGCGGACTGCGTCGTTGCAGCGGACGGCAGCGCCGCCACGTCGATCTCAACGAGCGAGGAGTATGCATCTCCCCACCCCCCGGTGAGCATCGTTGTCCACGTCGGCTGTCCCTGCGTTTGGTACGTTGTGCCGTAAAACGTGTCCTTGCCCGGCGCAGGCTGCACAGCACATACGCCTGCGACCGACGCGGCCTGCGTAGTCGATGCGAAGTCCGTGCAGAAACCACCAACGCAAAGACTGCTTGTTACGGTCGTGGCGGCGATCGCAGAACTCGTGTGCTGCACGCACACGGTCTGGTTGTTGCCAATCGTTCCTGCAACGCTCGTGAAAGTTGCAGTGCAGCCGATTGAATACGTACCGCCACTCACCGAAATCGGCGCTGCCGCATTGATGCCCGTTATCGTGATCGTGTTCGACGTAATGGGAGCGTTAAGCGCCACTGCACTTTGAGTCACGAAGCTGAACGCATCAGGCGTCGTGTCAATGAGTTGTGCGCTACATGATGCGTTTGTGCCGCCATAGGACCCGTTGCATGTCCAACTCCACGGCCCCGTTCCGGCAACAGTCGATGCTGCTCCCGTAGCGCACAAATTGACGGCTGGGGCCGCAGTAAAAAGCGCGCCGTTGGAAGCTCCGCAAGCGCCATTGCTCGCAATGCCGTCCTGACTTACGGTAGCTACATAGTCGACTGGCGTAAATCCGACTGGCCCCGAAGAGCGAAACGTAATAGGAGCGGAACGTCCTGTGAGTAGCGAAGTTGTCGATACGTTGAACACAAGCGACGCGCTGCTACCAGTGAAACCGAACGACACCATCGTCATCCAGGAAGGGAGCGTTGGCATACTCGCTCCGCAGCCTGCCGGTGAAATGACGATGCTGCCACTTCCTCCACTCGAAGCAAAGTTCTGAGACTGCGGCGTAAGAGTCAACGCACTGCAGTCGGGCGCGCGGATCGTAGTGCTGCTGAACACGCCATTGACGCCTCCAACCGTAAGGGTGGTGGACATAGTAGTGCTGTAAGAACTGGCAGACGTGTGCCGCACACACACCGTCTGTCCGTTCGTTATCGTGTCAGCGGTAGATTTGAAAACGTTCGTGCAGCCGAGCGAGTATGTACCGTTCGCCACGGAGATTAGCGTCGCCGTATCCATGCCGCTGATCGTCACTGCCTCCGAGGTACGCACTGAATTGCCCGGAACGCCCGTCTGCGCCACAAAACTAAACGCATCCGGCGTAGTGTCCGTGAGTGGCGCCGCACCAACTACAGCGTTCGTGACCGTCACCGGCCTATCGTTCGACCGCACATAGGGCACGCGCGCAACAGTGCTCGCGCTCGCAGCTTGATACACAAGCGTTCCGTTGAAATAGGCGCTCGCCTGACCACCACCCGATCGCACGTCGAAAGAACCGCACATTCCACCCGTTCCTGACGTTGCCGCCGTTACCTGTACTCCCACCAGACTGCCAGTCTCCGTCGAGTAGACAAAGAGCTTTCCGGGCTGGTCATAGCGCGTCATAAACACCACGTCCCATTGGCCAATGGGGAATTGGTTACTGCCCAGAAGGCCCGTAAACAAAGGATTGACAAAGCCAAGGCCGACGCCCATGTAGCTCGCTTGGGTGGAACCAATGCAGCCGGTCCACGACAAACTAACGGGCAGCGTGTAGCTTTGTGCATACACAGCCCATTCGCTGTCGATCCCCGACGATGCCGTGAAGATATAAGCCTCTGGATTGCAATCGCCGTCACTGTCACCAGTATCGAATCGTAGATTGTCGCCTACGGTTAGCGTGTCACCGACAAGCGAAGCCGTACCAAACGTTCGCCAATTGCCCAGCGGATACCCCTGACCGCATGATCCCGCTGCGCCTGCAGCACCCTGGTTAATGGTCATCACCAGCGAGCCGACGGTGATGGTGCCGCTGCGCGCTGTAGCGACAGCGTTTTCTGTCACCGTGAAGTTGACGGTTGACCCACTCAACGTAGCGCTGAGCCAGCCACCTGTTGCGCCTACGACCGGTGCTGCAATTACGCAGCCTGACTGCGTAACTACCGTAAACGATCCTGTCGCGGCAGCGGGGCCGAGCGTTGCCACAGACGTTGGGTTGAAGCTGTAAGTGCACGCGGGTGTGGCCGTGAAGTTCGCCGTTAGGCTCACTGCGGATGAAGGCATCGCAAATGTGCACGACGCGGACGCGCCACATCCTGCATATCCCGTCCAATTCGCGAAAGAGAATCCGCTGTTCGGTGTCGCAGTGGCCGTGATTGATTCACCTACTGTGCGCTGCGACGCGCCGTTTGGTGCCGCTGTGCCGCCAGTCCCGGCGTTCACAGTCAGCGTGTAAGTGTTTCCCACGGGTGGAACACCAACGCCAGTCAATGGAACGGTGGTCAACGATCCCGCAATATTCGAATTAATCGTCACGGAACCATTCGCGGAACCACTGGCACTTGGAGCGAATGTCACGGTGATTGTGCAACTTCCGTTCGGTACAATCGTTCCGCAAATATTCGCCGATACCGCGAACGGTGCAGCAGTTGTAGCGCTACTAACCGTTAGATTTGCGTTGCCTGTGTTCTGTACAGTCAAAATTTGACCCGCGCTGGTTTGCCCAACCGTAACACTGCCAAAGTTCAATGCCCCCGGATTGATTGCGACGCTCGGGCCAGTTGATGCCGGTGGCGCTTGGTTGATCGTGAACACCTGCGAGCCAACCGTGATTGTCGCGTTCCGCGTCACCGCAGTACCGTTCGCGCTCACGGAGTAATTGACGGTGTTGCCGCTGACGCTCGTCATCACCCACGGCTGACTTACTGTAGGTGCCCACGCGCAACCCGCTTGCGTCGTCACAGTAAATGAGCCACTCGTGGCAGTAGAAGCCAAGTTTGCCGACGACGAACTCAGGGCGTAGCTACATGCAGCAAAGTTCGCGGTCACTGATCGGGCCGCAGACATGGTTACGCTACATCCAGCACTACCCGAGCAGTCGCCGCTCCAGTTCGTGAAGTAATACCCTTGCGACGCGGTCGCGGAGACCACAACACTTGCGCCAGTAGCATAACTTCCGGATGGTGGAGAAATACTTCCGGCACCGGAAGGGTTCACAGTTGCCGTCAGCGGAAAGCTTTGCGCTGACGCCGCTGCCTGGCTTACTGCATGCGAAGCGGTCAGGCTGCCCAGCGCAACCGCGATATTGCCCGATTGGTCCGTAGCTGCTGTGTTGGGTGCCACAGAGTAGTTGATAGTGCTCGGCCCTACACCCGATAACGTGGAAATTGATACGAACGCAGAAGGCCAGCTAGGCACGCTCCACTGGCAACCGGTACCCGATTGCCAGTGGAGCGTGCCTAGCTGGCC